>JASHSG010000100.1 GCA_030040935.1 Acidobacteriaceae bacterium
GCACGCGCGAAGGCCGCTGTGAAGTGAATGGATACGGCGACTGCATCTGGCTGCGGGCATACGAGCGCCTGAAACACGATGGCCGGCAAGACACGCTGCTCGACCATGTGCCCGTGGTGCAGAACCAAGGACTCAGGGGAACGTCAGCGTGGGCAAACCTCTGGCTGGACCGCGACCACAATTCAAAACGGGAGGGCGCAAAGGCTGAGGCGGCTGCTCTGATTCCGGAGCTTCAAAAACAATGAATAAAAAATTGCATATCGTCGGTGAATTAATGAATAACTCCTATGCTCGCGCGCGCAAGGCATTTAAAGCACGGGACCCCGAAGGCTACGCGCGGCTGGCGGCGCTCGAGGCCGGCCTCGGCGCGGATTACCTCACGCTCAATCTCGATGGCACGCAGCGGATTCAGGTGCGGCGTCAGGAGATGCTGGACTTTCTACCCGAGGTGATTCCGGCCATTCAGGAAGCTACGTCGACGCCGATCGCCTTCGACAATCCGTCCGTCGATTACCACAGAATTGCGCTGGCGCACTATGACCGGAGCAAGAGCGGCCCGCCGATTGTGAATTCGCTGGCCGCTTCGCGCGAACGGCTGGATGAGATGGTCGAGCTGGTGAAGCACTTTGACACGCTCGCGGTGGTGATGGCCTCGGAAACCTTTGTGCCAGGCGGGACTTCACAATGCCTGAATGCCCAGGACTCACATCGTGCAGCAAAGCATTTCGTGGAGCTGCTGGTAACCAAGGCTGGCCGCCGCAATGATCAGATCATTATCGATCCCGGCCTTGCCCCCGTCGGCGCGGATACATACGGCCTGGTGAACATCGGTCTCGACGCCATGCGACTGATCAGCGCCGATCCCGACCTGAAAGGCGTTCACATGATCGTGGGCCTTTCGAACTTTGCCTGGGGCACGCCGAAGGAAGTCCGCGAGGAGCTGGAGAAGGCATACCTGACGCTGGGGATGGAAGTGGGCTTGGACTTCGCGCTGGCGAATCCGGAAAAGACCCCTTCGCCGCTGCCGGCAAGCCACCCCATGGTGACCAAACTGCGCGAAGCGCTGGAGCAGGGCCGACCTGGCGAGGGCGAGACGTCTGAGATTTCCGGCTTCCGCCAGGCCGAGGCGATCATGGCGATTTGCAGAGAGGTTGAGGCCGTCGACTTCTGAGCAGTCCCACAATTCGCTTGCCCTTTCCAATGTCTTGCATGGCGGCGTTTCCCTGACGAAGCGCCACTCGATGGTTGCGGAGCTGGGTGAATCCATTGTGGGAACGCTGAAGGCGCGGCTGCAAAGCATGAATCCAATCGATCTAATCTCTCCAGCCACTGGCGAGCGCCGCGTGTGGCTGCGCGTTGGAACGCTACTCGACGGCGTGCGCACTACGCCGCTAAAAAACGCGAACGTTGTCTACGACCGAAGGTCGATTCTTTTCGCCGGTGAGGATTTGCCGCCGAGGGAATTAATCAACCCCGGACAGAGTCGCCCGGACCACGACCTGCCTCAGTACACCTTGCTGCCAGGACTGACGGATGCGCATACGCATTTTTTCCTCGAGGGCGGAGAACTGGACCAGGACAAGCGTTCAGCTTACCTGAAACAAAGCCCCGCGGAGTTGTTAGGCCACGCGCGCCAGCGGCTGGAGAAGCTGATCCGGCTGGGCATCACGGCTACGCGCGACGCGGGCGACAAGGACGGCGTCGGGCTGGCGCTGAGCAAGCTTAATTCAAGCGTGAATCGGCCGCTAATGCCCTATGTCGACAGCCCCGGCGCAGCCATTCATCATCGCGGGCGCTATGGCAGCTTTATGGCCGAGCCGTTTGAGGATTGCCTCGGGGCGCGACAATGCATCGAGCAACGAATAAAGGCGGGGGCAGACCGCATCAAGCTGATTCCGACCGGCATCATCAACTTCAGGAAGGGCGCGGTTACATCTGCGCCGCAAATGTCGGCAGGGCGGATCGCAGATTTCGTCGGGGCGGCAAAGGCCTTTGGCAAGCAGACCATGGCGCACGCATCCGGAGATGCCGGCATCGATCATGTGATTGATGGCGGGGTCGCCTCGATCGAACACGGCTTCTTTGTCCGCGACGATCAACTCGCGAAGATGCGTGACAAAGAGATGGCGTGGGTGCCGACATTTGCGCCCGTTCAAGAACAAGTTGATCACGCCGATCGGATGGGCTGGGACGCTCAGGTGGTCGCAAACCTGACGAAGATTCTCGACGCTCACGCCGTGAGCCTGGCGAAGGCTCACGCTATGGGGGTGCATCTGATCGCGGGCAGCGACGCCGGTTCCTACGGCGTGGCTCACGGACTGGGGTTCATCTACGAATTGGAGTTGATGCAGCGGGCCGGACTTTCGCCGCTGGCTGTAATCAACTCGGCCACGGGAGCCGGGTCCGAGCTGCTTGCATTCAAGGAGAACTTTGGACAGATTAGGGCAGGATTCCTCAGTCGATTGATCATCACGCGCCACTCTCCGCTCGACGGGATCGCGAATCTGCGCAAGGAGCGGTTCGTCGTGTTTGACGGGGCGGTTTTCGCAACCGGCGAGAAAGTCGACGCTTCCGGCTTGTAGCTGGAATCGGGCTGTCGGCCGCGAGAACGTTCAGAAATCTGCACCATCGAACGTCATCGTAAGCCTGAAATCCACGGCAACTTGATGGGTGATTCCGGGTTTGCTCAAGTGCGGCAGAGGTCATTTCGAGCCGATGGAGGACTTTAATGTTGACTGCTGGGCTGGACTCTTTGGCGATGATGCGTTTCTCACACGGTGGTGGGCCTGGCGGTTTCGCTTGGCTCCTGATCGGCCTGGCGGCGATCGTGATCGGGATTTGGGCGTTCGCACAGAACCGAGAGGATGCGCCAGCGAAAAACTAAGCGCGCGTTTCGCCTTATCTGCGGCGCGCGCGCCAGAATGAACTGATTCCCAGGTAAAGAAAAACCACGCCCGCGCCGATGGACAAAACCTTGGAAACCTGACCTATCCCTTTCCAGTTCTGCCAAAGGCGCAGCGCGAAAAGGACCGCAAACAACAGAAAAAATGTGCCGGTGACCTCAAGCCAGACGATGCCGCCGACGCGGCGAAAGGGGCCGAGCAGGCTGCTGATCCCTTTGCGGACGGTGCGGCCGGCGGCTTGTGCTTGAGAGTGAACCTGGGGGGCGACGCCCGCAGGAGGAACATCTTCCGTCTTCGCACGGGGCGGGCCTGCGTCAGACGGCGCGGGACCTGCGATTCCCTGGCCGGCAATGCGCCCGGCGACGCGAACTCCAATGCCGAGCGCGCGGCCGATGTTTCGCGGATCCATACCGTTTATGATGGTAGCAGTGGGGTACGGCGCATTTCGCGACCCAAAATCGCGGATGGAGCCGGGTCCCCGGTTGCGGACAAACTAGATTGGAAGTAAGGTTAAGAGATTCCGCGACACGACCCGCATTGCTTTCCCCCGGGGAGCGCCGCTCATGGAGGTAGATGTGACATCTCGTCTGCGCGAACTGATTCAGCAATTGGGCGAGGCCATCCATGAGTCGGTCATTGAGAGCGAACAGATTGCCGGCGTGGTGCAGGACATCCGCAAGCATGGATTCGATGTGCTGCTGATGCTTGAAGCTACGATCGGACTGAACGAAGTCGCTGAGAAGATCGCCGCTCCCGGAGCGGAAGATGCAAGCGGAGGCGAAGTGGGGACCTTTACGCCCAATGACCTGCACTTTCTGCGCTCACTGCGCATCTCGGTTGAAGGCGAGCCCGACGAATCCGCGACTGACGTAAAGTAGGCGGGCCGGGCGGCAGGCTCCGAGAACTGACTAAGCTCAACTGCAGCTCCCTTGAGTTCGAATTGCATTGAGGGAATCGCGTGTTCCCGCGTATCTTTGTGTCGCGGCTTCAGTCGCGTGTGATTGACCACCATTCATCTGCTTGCTAAGATAAGGGTGCGGGGTGGAGCAGCCCGGTAGCTCGTTGGGCTCATAACCCAAAGGTCGCTGGTTCAAATCCAGCCCCCGCAACCATTCATAACGATAGGACCGGAGAACTTAGAAGGGGCCGCTTAATGCGGCCTTTTCTATTTTGTGCTGAGACACTTATCGGCTGCGCTACACTAATCCTCACCGTGGTCGAAAATCTCCTCTAGCCCAAGGACACCGGTCATGATGCCGGATCAGGACAATTTCTGGGACGAGTTGCTGACCTACATTGAGGCGCGCAGCGTTATCCCAGTGGTTGGGCCAGGGCTCGTCATTGTGGAACATGACGGGCGTCACGAACCTTACTACCAACTGCTGGCGCGCGAACTCGCGACTCGGCTCAAGGTCGGGAACCTGGGCGAAGCCGCAACCCTTGACCAGGTGGTAGGAGCGTACCTCGCCAAGCCGGGCAGCAGACGACAGTCGGTCTATCGCGAGCTGGGCGACATCGCCCAAAAGCTCTCCGTTAAAATCCCCGAGCCCTTGCTGCAACTTGCGAGCATACGAGACCTGAATCTTTTCGCGAGCTTTTGCACTGATAATTTTCTCGCCTTGGCGATCAATGCCACGCGTTTTGGCGGCCGCGCAGAGACCCGCGAATTGGCGTTCAATCCCAGCGAGGCCGGCGACCTGCCCGACGGGTCGCTCGATGCCCCGGTGGTCTATGGCCTGTTTGGACGCATGTCGGTGCTGCCAAAGTACGTAATTGCGGAAGAAGACGAACTGGAGTGGGTGACTGCATTGCAGGTCCCCGAGAAGCGCCCTGAGCGTCTCTTCGACGAATTGGGACACAATCACCTGCTCTTTCTCGGCTGCAGGTTCCCCGACTGGCTGGCACGCTTCATTCTGCGCACGGCCAAGAATAGCAAGCTATCGGCCGAGCGCGGCTTTTCAGAGTATTTGATCGACGAAGATGCGGACGAGAATTCACCTCTGGTCTCTTTTCTAACGAGTTTCAGCCGTGAAACAGTGGTGCTGCCGCTGGACCCATTGGACTTCGTTGCCGAACTCGCCCGGCGCTGGCAGCAACGCCAGGGCGGCGATGCCGCAGCCAAGGCGCCCGAACCCAGTCCCATGCCGGAAACCATGCCGCCCGGAAGCCTATTCATCAGCTACGCCAGTGAGGACCGGCCAGCCGCGCTGCGATTAGCGGCAGAACTACAAGATGCTGGGCTGCCTGTCTGGCTGGACCGCCAACAACTCGATTGGGGCAGCGACTACACGGCGCGCATTCGGCTCGCGATCCAGCAATGCGCCTTGTTTGTGCCCGTGCTTTCGCGAACAGCGGAACAACGCACCGGATTCTTTCGCAAAGAATGGGCGTGGGCCAGCGAGCGGAATCTGGATTTCACCGGCAGTAGCCTCGCATTCTTGTGCCCGTTGGTTATCGACGATACTGCGGTGGTCACCAGCGCCGAAATCCCGCCGGCCTTCAAGATGGTGCACATAGAGCAAGCGCCTGCTGGCAGCCTGCAGACTCATCAGGCCGAAGCGATTGTGAAAGCGTTCAACGCCATGCGCGCTCGCATGCAAGGTAAGCCATGACCGTGCTTCCGACAATCGACGCGGAACGCCCGTGGCCCGGACTGCTGCCGTTCGGCGAAGACTCGCGGATGTTCTTTCACGGCCGCGAGGCTGAGACGAATGAACTGTTCCGCCTGATCGAACGCGAGCCTCTGACGGTACTGTTCGGCCAGTCGGGGTTGGGAAAATCCTCGCTGCTGAATGCAGGTGTATTTCCGAACCTGCGGCGCGCCGGTTATCTGCCGGTATATCTGCGCCTTAACCTCGATGTCACAGCGCCCGCCCTCCTCGACCAGGTGTGGCACGCCCTCATCTGCGAATGCGTCGATCACGAGGTGAATGCGAGCGCTGTCATACCTGGCGACGGCTTCTGGCAGTATCTGCACAGGCCCGGCACCGAGTTCCTCAATCCCCGTGGACGCCCGGTTGTGCCCGTGCTGGCGTTTGACCAGTTCGAGGAGATCTTTACCCTTGGGCAGCAAACGCCGGAACAAACCGCGCGCATGCAACTGCTGCTCGAACAACTGGGAGAACTGATCGAGAACCGGCTGCCGCCGGCTCTCGAGCGCGAACTAACCGTGCATCCGGAGCTTATGGATCAGTTCGATTTGCTGCGCCAGAACATCAAGATCGTGTTCACTTTCCGTGAAGATTATCTGGCCGAATTCGAGAGCCTGAAAACCGTCATTCGCCCGATTATGCAAAACCGTTTGCGCCTGACACCGATGCGCGGCGATCGCGCGGCGGAGGCTATCGAGCAGGCGGGCGGCGGCTTGTTAAGCGCGACCGTTGCCGGTCGCATTGTGCGGTTCGTTGGCGGCGCCGCGAGGAACGCCGGCGGACAGCTTGAGGAGATTTCGGTCGAGCCTGCCCTTCTGTCGCTGGTTTGCCGTGAACTCAATGAGCAACGCATTGTGCGCGGCCAGATGGAGATCAGCGCCGACCTTATCCAGGGCGAAAACACGCAGCAGATCATTGCGCAGTTCTATAACCAGGGTTTTTCCGGGTTGGACCTCAGGGTGCGTTACTTCGTCGAAGATCGGCTTTTGACCGCCGCAGGCTATCGCGATAGCTGCGCCTTGGACAATGCCCTGGCGGAGCCTGGTGTGAGCGAAGCAGCGATTCAGAGCCTCGTCGATCGGCGCATTCTCCGTCGCGAAGAGCGCGGTGGACTGGTTCGGATCGAGCTGATCCACGATGTTCTCGCGCTCGTAGCGAAAGAGAGCCGCGATACGCGGCATGAGGCCGCGGCTCTCGAGTCTGCTCGGCAGCTGCTTGCCAAACAGCGGCGACGCCAGAAAATCGTCGTGGCGTGGGCCGCAGTTCTGGTGGCGTGCCTCATGGGAGTTTCATGGCTGGCGGTGATGGCGAGCCGGGGAAGGAAAGAGGCTGTTTCTGCCCAGCAGCAGGCGGATCAACAGGCGAAAGTGGCCCTCGAGCAGAAAATGGTGGCTTTGGACGAAAGCGTGCGGGAACGCCAGGCAGAGGCTCTGGCCGTGTCAAAGCAGGCGCAGTTGGCAAGTGCGCTGCAAAAGGCAGACGAGGCGACAAAAACGGCTAAGAGCGAAAAGGCAGCGACAGAGGAACAGCGATTGAAGGCCGTGGTGTGGGCGGCAGCAGCCGATGAGCAGTTGGACAACCACGGCTCGGGAGAGCAATTGCGCGCGTGCGTGGACTCAACAGATCGCCTCGCCGACGATCCCGCGAAGGCGTCTCCGAACTACATGGTCGGAGTCTGGCATGTGGACCAAGGCGTCTCTTCTACGGACGTAGGGTGGAACAGCGACGGCACCTGCGTGAACAGGCACATCTACGAAGACGGCTTTGAGCTCGACTTGAAAAATGATGTTTGCACTTGGAAATACCAACCGGTCAGCGGACACGATGATGAATTCGAGGTGGACTGGGCCTCCAAGATGCTGGGACCTGAGTACCCAAAGCAGTTGATCTTCAGGATCAAGAGCCGTACGCAGATGCGCAACATCAATATCGGCTACGACGCGTTCCGGATCATCTGTCCGCCAGAGGAGCTTGCGATCCGCCAGGGCGAGCTCGATCCTCTTCAGAAGCAGGCAAGTCAGAATCCGGACAACGTGGATGACCAACTGGCCCTCGCCGGTGGGTTCGACAGGCTGGGCGCAGCTTTCGCGGCCCAAGGCGGTTTTGCGAACGCCTTCAAGAATTTCGACCAGGAACTCGGCGTCTGCCAGCAGTTGGCGCAGGGCAAATCGGCAAACCCGGACTGTCAGGAGAAAGCTGCGGAGGCCTTCGAGCAACTCGGAAACCAGGAATTCAACCAGGCGGCGAAGCTCGACCAGGCCGGCGACGAACGAGGGAGTACAGAGCAAGCGAATGCGGCGCTCGCGTCTTATCAAAAGAATCTCGTGATTCGCGAGCAGTTGCTCCACTCCGATCCAGATGACGTGGAAAGGCAGCATAACGTCGCGCTGGCATCGAATCATGTGGGCATCGTTCTCTACTGGATTGGCCGTGAAACGGAGGGAGTCGATGCGATTCGAGCGGCGGTCGAGCAGCTGGAGAACATTGCCGCGATGCATCGGGGGAGCTCTCAGATCAGCGTCGATCTTCTCTGGATTCTCTATAACCTGAGCCAGAGATCGAACGTCGGGGCCGAAGCCAAAGACTCTCTGCGCAAATCGCTCACCATCGCGACGGAACTGGCGCGCGCGCATGAGGGCCCCGACAATATGCCGACCGTGGTCAAGTTTTTGCAGGATGCAAAGCCGCGCTGAGTTTCCGGCCGCAACGCGCGCGGCCGCGTCTCAATTCACGTTGCAGGGTTCCACTCTCGTTCCCGAGGTTGCTACGCCGTACTGGTTGGCTCCGGAGATGGTTTGATCGTCAGCGGAGAGCGTGACGCTATCGACCGGGTCGGGCCAGGTGAGAATATAGATTCCTCTCGAGATATCGACAACTTGCCAGGTTCCGGAAAAGTTGGCGTAGGTGAAGGTGTTATTGTCAGGCACGAGCAAGGGGATGTTGTTCACGTTCCATGTGCCCTGAATGCCAATTGACCCTGCGACGCGCGTCGCCGCAATCGGGTATCCATATTGATTGCCTCCGCTGAACGAGCGCTGGTCGGCCGTTAAGGTCACCGTGTCAATCGCCGCGGGCCATGTGAAGGTGTATTTGCGCTGCGCGCTGTTCACCAGTCGCCAACGGCCGGTGAATGGGCCGCCCTGAATGATGCCATTCGAGTGAATGAGAACCGATCCATTATTGAACCAGTGATAGCAGCCAACAATCGGATCGACGGCCGCTGAAGGACCGGGGCCGGGTGTGGGGCCGGCATTGGGCGTGATAAGCTGCGGATTCGGTGAAGGAGTCACGGTTGATGTGGCGGATCCCGACGGTACTGCCGGTTTGGGCCTGAGGAAGATAATACCCAGAACAACCGCCAGCACCAAGATTGCCGCGGCGACGCCGATCCAAATCATCTTCGACGAAGATGCAGAGGCTGCGGCGCCAGGTGCGGCGGATGGCGCCGGGGGCTGAAAAGCCGGCGGAAGCGGAGTCGCGGCTTTTCCCATGACCGTTTGAAATGGCGCCGGCGAACCTCGTCCGTCCCCCATCTGAGGAATCAGCTTCAGCACGGTTTCAGCCAATTCATCCAGATGCTTTTCGAGCGGTGGCGTGAGGGCATCGAGCCAGTGGACTGAGCCGATGAAATAGTCCAGCGATTTGCCCGGAGGAACATCTTCGATGCGAAAGGGAACGACAGCCACGCCATTGCTGACCGCGCGTTCCACCTCCTTGGGAATATGACCCGATGAATTCGCGTTCGCCGAAAGAACCAGCACCATCACCTTAGCGGAGTGAATTGCATCGATGATGGATTCGCCGTAGGATGTGCCGGCCACGATATCGCGCGGGGCTATCCAGCAGCGAATGCCGGATGCCTCCAGCCGCGCACAGACGGCATCGGCCACGAGTTTGTCCTTCGATGAGTGACTGACGAAAACGTCGAACGGCAAGGGGAAGAACTCCTTACGCCCGCCACTGAGCCGTGAGTCTGGTGGATTACCGGCTAAACACGGAAATCATATCATCGACTCGATGAGACGATTAAGCATCAAGATTGGCCGCGGGATCTGCGTCAAGCGCCTAGCTTGCCAAGGCGGTTTGGGGCGGGAAAACCAGAAAGCTCACTTGCCGGCGGGGTTGGTGGACCTGGTCGGGATCGAACCGACGACCTCTTCCATGCCATGGAAGCGCGCTCCCAGCTGCGCCACAGGCCCACATCAGGCGGGGACAACTCTTCTATTGTCGTAGCTTTGGACCTGTTCGTCAAACGGCAGGAAGTCCGTCGCGGCGCCGGATTTATGCAACGCGCGCGAGCCAGAATCGAGCCCGCGCGCGGCGCGGAGGATCTTCTCTTCTTCGGCCCTACTCGATCGGCGCGGCGAGCAGATAAACGTATGCGAGGAAACCCGCACCGATCAACGCGGGGATCATCCCACAAAGATAAATCGCGGTTCCCTTCAGCAGTTCATGGAGGAAAATCATCAGCGCGACTCCGACCCCGACGTTGATGATGCCAGAGATCTTCAGGCCCTCGCGTGCTTTGACCCTCTTGAGCCGCTCATTCTCGTGCATCAATTCAACGGCGGCTTTGGCGCCCTCGCCTGAGGCTTCGGTGATGCGGCGCAAGGTTTCGGCCTTGTAATATGCTTCACGTTCCTTGCGCTGGCTATCGACCCAGTGGACGATCGTCACGAACGTGAACGTGGCGACAATAGACACGATAGGCACCATGACTCCAAGCATCTCCGGACCGTTTACGATCCCAAATGTCTCAACGCTGCTCAGCATCTCACCCTCCTCGCCGGGGAACTGCCCCTTGCGAGCGGTACGACACGCAAGGGCCGCTGCCGGTTGCAAAATCTCTCAAGAAAGATCCAACGTGCGAAAATGCAACCGGAACTCGATCGAATCGGTCCCACAGTTTCGAGAGGAGCGCTCGTCTCGATGCAGGCCGCGACCAGCCCCGAGCAAGACCTGGCCGACGTGAGCCGCGTGCTGGCCGGCGAGGTTGAGGCCTTTGCAGGAATCGTTCGGCGCTGGCAAAGACCGCTGGTGAACATGGCATGGCGCTATTGCCGCGACCGCGGCCGGGCCGAGGAGATGGCGCAGGAAGCCTTTTTGCGCGCGTGGCGCGGGCTGGCGGGGTGGCGGCGCGAGTCGAGCTTTTCGACATGGTTGTTTGCGCTGGCGGCGAATGTGTTTCGATCGGAACTGCAGAGGGTACCGGTGGTCAATGTGTCGCTTGACGATGTTGCCGAGCCGGCCGGACCCGCCGTGCAGCACGAGGAGCTGGCAAAACGGCAGAGCGACGGTCAGGTGAGGAGAGCCGTGCTGGCGTTGCCGCATCGCTACCGCGAGCCGATGGTTCTTTTTTACTTTCACGAGATGGACGTGGCGGCGGCGGCGCGCACGATGGGCCTGCCGGAGGGAACGATGAAAGCTCGGCTGGCGCGAGGACGCGAGCTGCTGAAAAAAAGATTTCCGCATTTGGGTGAATTCAGCACGGCGGCGTTGGGCTCGGCGCCGGGACCAGAGAAGGAGGTTCTGCAATGAAGGACGATCTGAATTCGAAGACGGGACGTGATTCGATCGACGCAATTCTTGCGGATGAAGGGGAGTTGATTCCTTCGTCGGGATTTTTGGCGGCGACGATGGAGCGCGTGCGTAAAGAGGCCGCGGCGCCCAGGCCGATTCCGTTTCCGTGGCTGCGCGCGCTGCCCGGCATTGTGCTGGTGGCGGGGGTTTTGGGCTGGTGCGGATATGAGATGGTGCGCGTGGGATTCACCGAGGGGGCGGAGACTTCGTTGGCGCAGATGCATTTAACCGCAAACTGGAGCGCGCTGGGACCGGTTGGATGGGTGGCGGCCGCGCTCGTTTTTTCGCTCGCTTCGTGGGCGTTTGCGCGGAGGATGGCAGGAGGGTCGGGGCTGCTGTAGGGGTACTGTCCCGGTTGGTCCGGCTGGAAGCGGTCGCTTTCAAAGAACCCGGGCCTGAAGGCCGCAATGATTTGCTGCGTTTATTCAGGGACCTGAAGGTCCCTGCTCCTTCCGCTAATGCATTCCATTTTCGAGCTACTGCTTCGTCGAGTGCTTTGCGCCGAATTGCTGGAGTTTGGCGAGGGTGGCGGCGGCCTGGCCGGTGTCGATAGCGTCGGCACCGAGGGCCACTCCTTCTTTGAGGTCGCCGGCGAGGCCTGCGGCGACGAGGACAGCTGCGGCATTGAGCAGGACCACGTCGCGGCGCGCGCCTTTGATGCCTGTAAGAACGTCGTAGAGCAGGTCTTTGTTGGTGGCTACATCGCCGCCGGTGAATTGATCGAGCGTGGCCCGGGGAAGACCAGCCATTTCCGGCGTGATGCGGGCGGCTTTGAGCCCCGGCTTGCCCGACTCCGGCTCGCTGGAACCCATTTCGACGCGGGCGACGACGGATTCGCCGGTGGTGGTGAGCTCATCGATTCCATCCGTCCCGTGAACCACGAAGGCGCGTTTGGCGCCGAGCATGGCAAGCGTGCGGCCGACGAGAAGAACACGGCTGGGAGCGAGAACGCCGATGACTTGCGTTTGCGCGTGGGCAGGATTGGTGAGCGGGCCGACGAGATTGAAGATCGTGCGGAAACCGAGGGCTTTGCGAAGCGGGCCGAGGGCCTTCATGGCCGGGTGGTAGAGCGGCGCGTAGAGGAAGACGAAGCCTGTTTCGCGGAGACACTCGACGGCGAGTTCGGGCGAAAGCTCGATGGGGACGCCGAGAGCTTCGAGCACGTCGGCTGCGCCGCAGCGCGAGGTGACGGCGCGATTGCCGTGCTTGGCCACGCGAGCTCCGGCGGCTGCGGCGACGAGCGCGGCTCCGCAGGAAATGTTGAAGGTCTGGGGCCCACCGCCACCCGTGCCGACGCA
>JASHSG010000101.1 GCA_030040935.1 Acidobacteriaceae bacterium
GGGGTCCATGATCGGGCCCGAGGGAAGATCCTTGAGCGCCTGCTCGAGAATCCTGATCGATTCCCTCATCTCGAGCACGCGCACCATATAGCGGTCGTAGATGTCGCCGTGATCGCCCAGAGGCACGCGAAACTGGAACCGGTCGTAGATGCCGTAGAGGTCGACTTTGCGAATGTCGTAGTTCACGCCGGAGGCGCGCAGCATGGGCCCCGTGACTCCGGCGTTGACGGCGAGGTCAGGGCGCAGGACGCCGACGCCCTGGCAGCGCGCCATCAGGATCTCGTTGGATGAGAGCAGGGCCTCGAACTCATCGACGAAAGAGGGCAGGCCCGCGACCACCTTGCGCGCGGCGTCGAGCCAGGGCGCGGAAACATCCACGCGGCAGCCGCCGAAGCGCATGTAGTTGCACATCATGCGCGAGCCAGTGAGCGATTCAAAGAGGTCGAGGATTTTTTCTCGCTCCTTGAAGGCGTACATGAGCGGCGTGCCGCTGGCGCCCATCTCCTGAATGAGAAAGCCGATCGACGAGGCGTGGTTCTGCACACGCGTAAGCTCGGCGAGAATCACGCGAATGTATTCGGCGCGCTCGGGGACGGCCTGGCCCGCGAGTTTCTCCACCGCCAGCGCATAGGCCCAGTTATTGGTGAGCGAGCAGAAGTAATCGAGGCGGTCGGTGTAGGGCATCGAAGCCAGATATGCCGCGCCCTCGGCGATCTTCTCATGGTTGCGATGCAGATAACCGAAGACGGGCTTGAGGCGGACGACGCGTTCGCCGTCGAGAGCCACGTCCATGCGGAAGACTCCGTGCGTCGAGGGATGGTGCGGCCCCATGGCCACTTCGAGGAGCTCGCCCTCGCCATCGGGCTGAACAACCGGCGGCCGGTTCCAGCCTTCAACTCTCTCGATTTTGGCATCCGCTACGCTCATGAGCCGGCCCGGTCACTGCTCGCTGTTTGTTGTTCACTGCCTTTGTGCTCTTGCGCACGCCTGAGCACTTCATCGTGCGCGGTGGGCTCGTATTCGAAGTCATCCGGCTCGACGTAATCCTTGCGCATGGGATGGTCTTTGAACTCCGGCCACATCAAAATGCGCCGCAGGTCCGGATGGCCGGTGAAATCAATCCCGAATAGATCGAAGACCTCGCGTTCCTGAAACTCGGCCGATCGCCAAACAGGAGTGAGCGAAGGAAGCGAAGTTTGGCCGGTGCGATTCACGGTGCGCATGCGGAGAACCAGAGGACCCTGCTTCTTGGCGACCGAATAGAGGTGGTAGACCGCTTCAAGAAAGCCGGGCTCAATGTGCTCGCGTGTCTCCTCGACGGTTTCTTCCACCTGCTGATCAACCTTCTGGCCATCGGGGCCGTCGACGGTTTTCGTCACCGTACGCGTCACTTTCACTTTTTCCGCGACTTTTTTGTCGGGCCAGTCGACGCCAGAGACGTTGGAGAGAAAATCGAAGGCCAGCTCGGGATCGTCGCGCAAAAAGGTCGCGACGTCGACGGCACAGTCGGGTCCGAGGCGGAGAGAGTGCTGCGCGGAGGGGCCCGGGTTCGGAACAAACTCCAGACCCGCGGCGGGGAATGCCGTTTCAATCGCCGTCTTGATCTCCTGAACCGATTTCATCAACTCTCTGCCTTCGGTTATCAGCCTTCAGTTCTTAGTTCGCGGCTCCTTGCTTGCCGGGTCCCTTGTTTCCCTGGTCGCTGGTTTCAGCGAATCGTGATTGGCACCGGCCAAACTCCTTTATTCGAAGCCGGCTCCAGATCGTGCTCGCCCTGCTCCGGGACAGGAAACTCACCCTGCGCATTGGGATCGAGAAACCGCGGCCGGCCCTCGCCGGTCAAGGGCTGGCCATCGATCTTTTTTTGCAAAGTCATGAACGCCTGAATGAGCGCCTCGGGGCGGGGCGGGCAGCCGGGAATGTGCACGTCGACGGGAATATAGCGGTCGATGCCTTTGAGCACGTTGTAACCCTGCTTGAACGGGCCGCCGGAGATGGCGCACGCGCCCATGGCGATGACGTAACGCGGCTCAGCCATCTGGTTGTAGAGCCTCACCACCTGCGGCGCCATTTTCTTGGTCACCGTGCCGGAGACGATCATCAGGTCAGCCTGACGCGGGGAGGGGCGAAAGACCTCGGCGCCGAAGCGGGCCAGATCGTAGCGCGCCATGGTGGTGGCGATCATCTCGATGGCGCAGCAGGCGAGGCCGAATTGCATGGGCCAGACCGAGCTGCGGCGGCCCCAGTTGTAGAGCTCCTCGATGGTGGTAACGAAGATGCCCTGCTTGCCAAGCTCAATTCTGAGGTTTTGATCCATGTCGATTTACTCCGGTTTACATTTCTAATTTCACAGAGGTTGCTGTCTCCCGCGCCGGGGTGCTCCTGTGAACGAAGAACTACGAACTGTAAACCGCCTTTTTCACTGCCAGGTAAGCACACCCTTCGCCCATGCCCAGGCCAGCCCCTCAACCAGCAAGAGGACAAAAACGAGCATGGCCGCGCACGCCGCCACACCCAATCCAGTAAACGCCGCTGCAAAAGGAAGCAGGAACACCGCTTCCACGTCGAAGATAAGAAAGATGATGGCGTAGAGATAGTAGGCGGAGCGAAACTGCACCCACGCGTCACCTTTTGACTGGAGGCCGCACTCGTAAATGGCGTTCTTGACCGCGTTGGGTTTAGGCGGCGAGAACACCCGCGCCCAGAGCCAGGCCAGGCCCAGCGGGGCGAGCCCAAAGCCCAGTGCCGCCACGAACAATACCGCCAATGAAAAATAAGGACTGGAAGCCATCGCGGGCAACAATTTCCTACTCCTTCAAGCTAACAGTTTGGAGCACGATCTGGCGAAGAAGATGGCGGACGCCGACGCCATTCAGGATGGTTTTTCCACCATTTATCCCATCCTGTGAACCGTTGGCTGGCGGTGGGCCGGCCGGCCATCGGGATGGAGTCGAGCCGCTATCGCCACCGGGATTCGCCGGAGCGGGGCATTCCGCGCTGAGCACCGCCACTGCTGGCTCAGACAAGAGTCGCCTCCGCGGCACGCGCAGCGTTTTGCTTCCGCTTCCCGAGATGGGCGCCTGCGTACACGGGCAAGAGCCATTTACGGTAGGCGGGCAAACGCCCGTGCGCCGCCTCGAAATAAAGCTGCCGGAGCCGGCCAGTGAGATCGCCGACGGCGCCGGCGGCGACGGGACGATGATCGACGCGCACCACCGGCGCCACTCCCACTGCCGTTCCGGTAAGGAACAACTCATCGCAAACATAGAGCTCGCTGCGCGCGACGGGGCGTTCGACCGTTTCCAGGCCCAGCTCGCGCGCGGCAATCTCGATGACCGAGTCGCGCGTGATGCCCTCGAGGATGCTGCCGGTCGCCGCGGGCGTGATGAGCCTCCCATTACGCAGCATGAACAGGTTGCAGGTGGCACCTTCGGTCACATGGCCGGTCTCGTCGAGCAGGAGGGCCTCGTCGAAACCCGAGCGGCGCGCTTCGTCACTGGCCAGTGCGCTGTTGGCATAAGCGCCGCAGATTTTGGCGCGCGGCGGAATGGCATTGTCCTCGATGCGCCGCCAGGAGCTGACTCCGGCGTGCAGGCCGTTTTGACTGTCCAGATACTCACCGTAGGGCACGGCAGCGATAAAAAATGCGTCTTGGTCATCGATGGCGACGCCGATGCGCTCGGCGCTTTTGTAGGCAAGAGGCCGAATGTAGAGGTCGGCGCGAAAGGCGTTGCGGCGCGCCAGCTCCGCGGTGATTGAGCACAGCTCTTCGGGCGACAACGGCACGTCGATGTGCAGGATTCCGCAATTCTGTTTCCAGCGCTGGTAGTGCTCGGTTGGCCGTAGGATGTAGAGCTCCTCGGCGGTCTCGTTCCAATACGCGCGAATGCCCTCGAAGACGCCGGTTCCGTAATGCAGGGCGTGGGTCAGGATGCCGATGCGCGCTTCGCGCATGGGCGCATATCGCCCCTCGAAAAAAACAATCAAGCTGGGATCGGCGTCCATCTTCATTTCAGCCCTCCCGGGAACCTTGATACAGTTCCCTTCCCCGCGCCAAAGCGCGCTGATCCAGTTCCACCCAACGGGGGTTTTTGACCAGGCGGGCGAGCGCATGGTCAATGCTTGCCTGCGGCAGCACGCCGGTTATTTCGAGCAACGCGCCCAACATCACCATATTGGCAGCGCGTTTTTCGCCGAGCTCATCGGCCAGTTCAGTGAACGGGCGCGCGAGCACATTCAGGCCGTCGCGCGCGCAGTCGGCGGGAAACTCCCGGCCGTTGTAAATTACCCACCCGCCGGAGCGCACACTTCGATCGAACTTGCGCAGCGAGGGCTCGTTCATGGCGACGAGCACCACGGGCGAAGCGACGAGCGGCGAATCGATGGCGTGGCGCGACAGACGCACGTGGCAGTTCGAGGTGCCGGAGCGCATTTCAGGGCCGTAGGAGGGCAACCATGAGACTTCGAGTCCGGCGTCGAGACCGGCCTCGGCGAGCACCTCACCGAGGAGCAGCACGCCCTGTCCGCCAAAGCCGGCGATGCGGACCTCGAGGTCGATCTCCCTGCCGGGTGTGAAAGCCTGGGCCTCGCTTCCCGGCAAGCGCTCCCTGGCAACACCGAGAATGCGCGGCAGGTCATCGAGCGCGGGATCGGGCGTCACTGGCCTCAGGTCGGCCGACACCGCCCGCTCATTTGTCCGATCACAGAAAACGCCCAGCCGGAACTCATTCTCCATGACGCCGCGCACCCAGCGCTGCGCCTCGACCGGCGTCATTTTCCAGATGGTCGGGCAGGGAGAGAGCACTTCAATGAGCGAGAAGCCCAAACCATGCACCTGATTGGCGAGCGCGCGTCTGATGGCGCGGGCGGCCTGCCAAATCTGCTTGTTGTCGCCCAGGCCGACGCGCTCAATGTATGCGGGCGCCTGAAGCGTGCTCAAGAGCTCGCATACGTGCAATGGATAGCCTTCGGTCGCCGCATTGCGGCCGTTCGGAGTCGTGGTGCTCTTCATGCCCACGAGTGTGGTGGGCGCCGCCTGGCCTCCGGTCATGCTGTAAATGGCGTTGTTGACGAAGACGACGGTGATGTTTTCGCCGCGATTGGCGGCGTGCAGGATCTCCGCCGCTCCGATTGCGGAAAGGTCGCCGTCTCCCTGGTAGCCGATGACGATGCTTTCGGGCCGGCTGCGCTTGATCGCCGTAGCCACAGCCGGGGCGCGCCCGTGCGCGGCCTGCACGTTGCCGACGTCGAAGTAGTAATAGGTGAATACGCCGCAGCCGACGGGGCCGACCATAATGGTGCGGTCCTGGACGCCCAGATCGTCGATGGCCCGGGCGATCATCTTGTGCACAATGCCGTGGCCGCAACCGGGGCAGAAGTGCGTTTGGTGCTCGAGATCTTCCTTGCGCTCATAGCGACCGTAGAAGGATCTGGCCCTGCTTTGCACGGGCGCGTATTCTCCCGCGGATTCAGTAGGCATTTGCGACGCGCTCCTCTTCTCGAGCCGGCGCGGCAGGAGCGCGGCGCGCCAGCTCGCGGACCAGCGCCAACACTTCGTTGTGCGAAGGCACATTGCCACCCACGCGACTCAGGAACTGGACGGGCCGCAAGCCGTTCAGCGCTAATTTCACATCTTCGATCAGCTGGCCGGTGCTCATTTCGACCACCGCGAAGACCTGCGCGCTAAGAGCCAGACGCTGGAACTGGGCCACAGGGAACGGATAGAGAGTGATCGGGCGCAGCACGCCGACCTTGATTCCGGCGGCGCGCGCCTCAGCGGTCACAGCTTTCAAAATGCGCGCCACGATGCCATAGCCGACCAGCACGATCTCGGCGTCAGCGGTCATCCACTCTTCGGCGCGCGTTTCACGATGGCAGGCGATCCGGTACTTGGCCTCGAGGGCGAGAATGTGTTTCTCAAGCTTGTCGAAATCCAATTCGAGCGACGAGATCAGATTGCCGCGCGACGCGGCGGTTCCGGCGACGGCCCATTCCGGCAGTTGAGTTGGCGTGGCTGTTTCGGGGAATTCGACCGGCTCCATCATTTGGCCAATGAAGCCGTCGGCAAGAATAAATACAGGGTTGCGATAGCGGTCGGCCAGCTCAAACGCCAGCGCGGTCAGGTCGGCCATTTCCTGCACGGAGTTGGGCGCCAGCACGAGGGTGCGGTAGTTCCCGTGGCCTCCGCCCTTGACCACCTGATGATAGTCAGCCTGCTCGGCGCCGATATTGCCGAGGCCCGGCCCCGCGCGCGTGATATCGGCAATGACGCAGGGAAGCTCAGCGCCGGCCATGTAGCTGATGCCCTCCTGCATGAGGCTGATGCCGGGACCGCTGGAAGCGGTCATGGCGCGCACGCCCGCCGACGCCGCACCGTACAGCATGTTGACGGCCGCGACCTCACTCTCGGCCTGCACATAGACGCCGCCGGTCTTCGGCATGAACTCGGCCGCGGCTTCGGCAATTTCGCTGGCGGGCGTGATGGGGTAGCCGTAGAACGCGCGGCATCCGGCAAGAATGGCGCTCTTGATGATGGCTTCGTTGCCTTTCATCAGCTGCCTGCGCATGCGCTGGCCTCCTCTACTGCGACTTGCGCCGAGCGCGCCCCAGGGCCCGGCGCATTGACCAGCCGATAGACCGTGATCGCGCCCGGCTCAGGGCAGGCCATGAAGCAGACTCCGCATCCCGTGCAGCCGGCGCCGGCATAGATCGCGGTGCGGTAGCCGTAGTGATTCAGCGGCTCGCTCATGGCGATCACCCTGGGCGGGCAGGCCTCGATGCACAGGCCGCAACCCTTGCACTCTTCGCCGTCGATGCACAGGCGGCCTCGATCCTGTTTCTGGCCCGGCTTATCCGCTTCGGTCATTCCGCCTTTCTCCTCTTTCGGGCCATCATCGATTCAGCGCCGCGGCCGGCGTCCGCTCCATGTAGTGGGAGCGCACCGCGAAATCCTCAAGGTTCGCCCTGAAGCGCGGATCGGCAATGGCAATCAGCTGTTCAGCGCGTTCGCGCAGCGTTTTTCCATGCAGATAAGCGATGCCGTGCTCCGTGACGACGTAATGCACGTCGGCGCGCGAAGTAACCACACCCGCGCCCGGATCGAGCACCGGAACGATGCGCGACAAGGTTCCCTCGCGCGCCGTTGAGAGCAGCGCGATGATCGGCACTCCGCCTTTCGACCGCGCCGCGCCGCGAATGAAGTCGATTTGTCCGCCAAAGCCGCTGTAGGGACGGGTTCCCAGCGAATCGGCGCACACCTGCCCCGTCATATCCACCTGCAGCGCGCCGTTGATCGCCACCATGCGGTCGTTCTGCGCCACGATGAACGGATCGTTGGTGTAACTGATGGGCCGAAACTCGAAGCTGGGATTCTCGCGGAGGAAGTCGAAGAGCCGCTGCGTGCCCAGCACAAAGGCCGTAACCGCCTTGCCACGATGCAGCGTTTTGCGCTCGCCGTTGATGACGCCCGACTCCATCAGGTCGATCACGCCGTCGGAGCACATTTCGGTGTGAATGCCGAGGTCGCGCTTGCCGGCAAGGCAATGCATCACGGCTTCGGAGATGCCGCCGATGCCTGTCTGCAGGGTGGCGCCATCGGGAATGAGCGCCGCGACGTTGCGCGCCACGCGCATGTGCAGCTCGGTGCAGGGCTCCGCGACAAGCTCGAGCAGAGGCCGATCCGACTCGACGACGGCGGAGATGCGGCTTACGTGAACCGCGGTTTCGCCGCAAGTACGCGGCATTTGCCGGTTGACCTCGGCAATCACCGTGCGCGCGCAGCGCAACGCAGTCAGCGTGCAATCGACCGTGGTGCCCAGGCTCACGAAACCGTGCGCGTCCGGAGGGGACACCTGCATCAGCACCACGTCGAGCGGGAGAGCGCCGCTCTCGAAAAGGGCTTCAATCTCGCTCAAGAAGATGGGAGTGTAGTCGGCGCGGCCGTTACAGACCGCTTCGCGCACGTTGTCGCCGAGAAACAGGCTGCGGTGGCGGAAGTGCCCTGCGTACTCGGGGCGCGTGTAGTCTGCAGCGCCCAGCGTCTTCATGTGAATAACTTCGACGTTGCGGAGTGCAGGGGCGCGGGCCACCAGCGCGTCAACCAGAAGCGAAGGCGTTCCGCAGCCCGACTGGATCCAGACGCGATCGCCTGAGGATACAGATTTCAGCGCCTCTGCCGCGCCAGTGCACTTGCGCTGGTAATCCTCGTTCCAAGTCATCTTGAGCCGCCTCTGCACGTCCACAAATGGACCTGCATCGGCGCTGGTCGTCCCATCACGGGTGGCCCCTCCGGGTGTTGCGCGCAGCATCCTTCAAGCCGCCATTATTCTGGGCTTTACCAGCGGCGCGCGCAGTGATGGGAGTCACCCCCAAACCCTCGACAACCGGGGCGAAAAGTGACTCGAAATGCCTGGTTTCTCTGGATTTGCGGGATGGCGACAGGGGCGCTTCCGGCGCCGCGGCACGTGGGCTCGCGGCGTGGCTCTAGTCGCTGTTGCCGGAGCCGCCGGCGGAATCGACAGGCAGATCGAGCGCCACGAGATCAAAGCGCGTCTGCCCTGGCACCGAGCTCTCGAATCCCACAATGTGCTGGTGGCGCCTGGAGCCTGCCTTCAATTGAAAGCCTTTTTCGTCCGAGGAGAAGCCGTTATTGTGGTCGCCCGTGTCGACCTTGACATTTGCGCCACCCTGGTCGGTGCAGGTGAGGCCTTCGGAAGTCGCGCCCGGAGTGCCTACGGGAGCGTTGTCCTGGCACGCGATCACGTCGCCATAACGCGTGAGAGCTTTTCTGTAAAACGCGACGACCTTATCCTGGCTGTCGGAAGTGGAGTAGTTGACCACCTTCACGCGCAGTTCCCACTCGCCAAAACCCATGTGAATGTCAGCCGACTTGTCATTGTCTTTGTCTTTCACGATGTCCGCGCCCGGATAAACGGGCAGGCCCAGGTCAGCGGCAGTGGTTTCGTCGGTGTTCACGTGAATTCCACCGAAAGGAGTGTCCACCCGGACCTTTTTGTCTTCGCCGTTGGGGCCTTTATCCACCTGCACTCTGCATCCG
>JASHSG010000010.1 GCA_030040935.1 Acidobacteriaceae bacterium
GAAGGCGGAGGCCGGGGTTACGGCGGCGGCAATCCTCCGCAACAGATAAGCGCCACCGACATCAAGACCGGCGACGTGATCACCGTCATGGGCGATACCGACGCCACGGCAAAGACCGTCAACGCAAGAGCCGTTGCGCTCATGGATCAGCAAACCGTGGACCAGATCCATGCCATGGAAGCAAACTTCGGGAAGACCTGGCTGATGGGCAAAGTTACCGCCATCGACGGCACCAGGATCACTCTCACTGGAACGATCGACAGCGCCGCTCACACGGTTGTCGCCGATGAGAATACGGAGTTCCGCAAGCGCCGCGATCCCATCACTCTGGCGGATATTCAGGTCGGCGATACCGTGCGCGCGGATGGCGCCGTGAAAGACGGCGTTTTTACGGCAACCGACGTGAACGTCTTTGCCATGACCGGCGGCGAGGGGCCGGTGGTTCCGCGCGGTGGGACCCCCCAGGCTCCGCCGAGCGCGCCGCCCAAAAACTGATTGCCCGAGTAAGCGGGATTTACTCGATTGACTGCAGCGTCCACGCGCCGTTGGTCAGCACAAAGGTAGCCTGGCGCAGCGCGCTCAGTTTGTTTCCAGGGTCATGCGCCATGTCCGCAAGCGGCTGAGGAATCCCGTCAAGATTTACGTCTTCGGTGAACGATGCGATCCTCGTATCCCCCACCGACTCGATCTGGCCCACGTCGCGCGCTTTCAGATGATTGGTCGCCACGGTCTGGATCACGACGACGAAGTTCGGATCAGTTGGATTGTCGGGCCGCCACTGGATCACGCTTCCTCCGCCGGTCAGCGTGAGTACCTTCTTCCCGTCGGGCGTCACCGTAAAATCTGCCCAATACCCATTTGGATATCTCTTGGTTTCGAACCAGTACTTGGCCGTCACTCCCTGCACCATGCCCGTCGAGTTCACGGTAATACTGACTGGCGCCGCCGGAGCCTGGTCGTATTTGGCCTGAATCATGGTCATGGCCTGGGCCTGTGACAGATCCGGCGCCGACTTGCAACCCGCCATCCATAACCCGGCTCCCAAAAGCGCCAGGACTCCCAAAAGCTCCAGCTTCACAGCGTTTTTCACGTTTCCTCCACGAACGGCCAGCGTAGGCCGCACGAAACGGCTCGAAATCCTTTGCCCCGCCATTTTTCATCTACTTTCCTCCCCTGTCAATGCCGTTGAAAGTGACCTCGCTCACACGTCAGCGTGCGACCTGCGCATTCCGCGCGCCGATTGTTCTGCGAGACTGGATCACGATTCGCCGGCAAGCTGGGTGACGATCGAGTAAAAGCTGAGCGCCGCATCGCCCTGCTCGAGAACGCGAGTTCGTTTCAGGCTGCCGTAGCGCTCGTTAAGGCCGAGCTTGCGCCGGTGCTCGGCTACAATCACCGCGTCTTGCGCCAGAATCCGCTGATTCGCGTCGCCCAGCAATCCCAGCGCGATCGCATACTCTCCGGCCGCGTCATACGGCGGATCAAGAAACACGATTTCGCAGCGTGCCGGTTCTTGAGCGGGTCCGGCGGTTGAACGGAGAAATGCGCTTACGCTTGCTCGGTGCACGCGCACTCCACTGCTGATTTGAAGCCGTACCAGGTTGCCATCGAGAACCTTTAGAGCCGCGGGCGCACGTTCCACAAACGCAACGCGCGCAGCCCCGCGGCTCAGGGCTTCCAGCCCCACCGCCCCCGAGCCGGCGTAAAGATCCAGAAATCCCGCTCCCTCAATCCGCGGCGCAAGCACATTGAAGAGCGTTTCGCGCAGGCGATCGCTGGTGGGCCGTGTGCCCATTCCCCGCGGGGCCGCGAGCACGCGTGAACGAAACTTTCCGGCGATGATGCGCATCGCCAACCAGCATAAGCCGCTCCCGCCTGGCCCTGCTACCGGGTCTTTCAATGAAGGCCGTGTCCCCGGGATGCGATATTTGCTTTTTGGGGTGGAAGAGCAGTTCCGCGCCGCTGGGGTGGACTGCTACTACAATCGATCTATGCGTGGCTGGTCAATTCCGCTGGGGCGATGGATGGGTGTGGAGATGCGCGTCCACATCTTTTTCCCTCTGCTCGTGCTGGTGCTGTTCGCTATCAGCGGCGCAGACGGCTGGCCTCGCGCGCTGGCTCTCTTTCTTCTTCTCGTAGCGGCTGTGGCCGTGCGTGAGGTTGCTCGCCTCATCGCCGCGGCGTGGCTCGGTCTTCGCCTGCGTGCCATTCTGCTGTTGCCCATTGGCGGCCTTTTTGCCTACGCCAATCCCGAAAGCCAGGAGATCGCCAATCACGGCAGCGGACAGTTTATTCTTGCGCTAACCGGTCCTCTGGCAAATCTGGGAGCCGCTCTCACCGCTGCCGGCATCATCCTCGGCTCGAGCGGCAGCGTGCGCCTGTTCGATCATCCCTTCATCGCCGCCGGCCATCTGCTGCGCTCGCTGGTCTGGATGCAGGCGTCTCTTGGCATTCTGCACTTCTTCCCCGCCTATCCTCTCGACTGCGGCCGGCTGATCCGCAACCGTTTCGCGCGCACTCACGGCTCGGCGCAGGCCAGCCGCGCCGTCTCCGGCCTTGGACAAGTGCTCGCCCTCGCCGCAATTCTCGGAGGCATGTGGGCGCAGGAGCCGTGGCTCATTCTCGCCGGCTTTTTCATCATGATCGGCGCGCAGATCGAGGACCAGGGAGTGTTCTTCCAGTCCGTGGTTGATACGGTGCGCATGCGCGAAGTGATGCTCACCGATTTCGCCACGCTCTCGCCCTCCGACACGCTGGCCGACGCGCTCTACCGCTGCGTGCATTCGCTGCAGGAAGATTTTCCCGTGGTCCGCGGCCCGCAACTTGTCGGCATCGTCTCGCGCCAGCGCATTGTTGAGGCCTTACGCAGCGAGGGCAACGGCTACGTGCAGTCGGTGATGTCGCGCGCCTTCCAGGTGGCGCGGCCCGAGGACACGCTCGGCACCACCATTCGCCGCCTCACTGCCGGCCACGGCCTCGCGCTCATCCCCATCACCGAAAGCGGCCGCGTGGTCGGCATCGTGAGCGTGCAGAATTTAATGAGTTCGATGTCGCTGCTCGCCGAGCAGAGACGGATTGAGCGGCAGGAAGCGGAGCAATGACAGGGATCAGGCTTCAGATGTCAGGGATCGGAAACCCGTTTCCGGCCGCTCGTTCGCGAAAGCAGTCATTGTGAACCGGGAGCCGAACGCCGCCCGTTGCTCGGCAGTTCCTTGATCGCCAGCCATGTCCGCCGAAACCGCCCGACTCGTTCCCGGCCTCTACCTCGTCGCCACTCCCATCGGCAATCTTGGCGACATCACCTTCCGCGCGCTCGAAGTTCTGCGGGGCGTGGACCTGATTGCGTGCGAAGACACGCGCCAGACCCAAAAACTTCTTAACCATTTTCAAATCGATAAGAAAACCGTCAGTTTCCATGAGCACAACGAGCATTCTCGCGCCACAGAACTTATCCGGGACTTGAAAGCGCGGAGCGCCGCAATTGCCCTCGTTTCGGACGCTGGCACGCCCGGCGTCAGCGACCCCGGCTCATGGCTGGTTCGCGAGGCCATCGCGGCCGGCGTGCCGGTGTTTCCCATTCCCGGCGCGAATGCTGCGATCAGCGCATTGATCGCATCTGGTCTTCCCGCCAATGAATTTGAATTTCTCGGTTTCCTGCCGGAGAAAGGCGGCGCACGCCGCACGCGGCTCGAAGCTCTCGCCGCGCGGCCGCATGAATCCGCGCGCACGATCATCTTCTACGAAGCTCCGCACCGATTACTCGATACTCTTGGCGATCTCGAATCGGTTTTTGGCACGAATCTGCGCATTGCCGTTGCCCGCGAGCTGACCAAGATTCACGAAGAATTTCTGCGCGGAACCGTTGCCGATGTGCGCGGCATACTCACCGCCCGCGACCGCATCCGCGGCGAGATCACGTTGCTCGTCGAGATCCCCGCCGCGGATACCGCTGCTTCCGCAGCTAATCCCACGCCCGAGAAAATCGCCGATCGCGTTGCGCGCCTTCAATCCGAAGCGGGCATCGATGAAAAAGAAGCGCTCAAGCTCCTGGCCCGCGAACTTGGCCGCTCGAAGAGTGAAATTTACCGCGAGCTCCAGCGCGAGCGCGCAAGAAAACGCTGAGATTACGCCTTCGCCACTTCCACCAGCGTGGAGTAGAACGTCGCGCCGGCGCCGATGTCGGTGAGCCGCTCGCTGGTAAGCGCGTTGATATTCCCGCCGTCCGGGTGCAACTTGGCCCAGTCCAGCCGCGCGGCCACCACTCCCCTGGGAAGGCTCGCGTTGAACATCGCCGTCAGCGCGAGCGATCCCCGGTCGTTGAAGACGCGCACGCGGTCGCCGTCCGCGACGCCGCGGGACTCGGCGTCGGCGGGGTGGATTTCGATTCGCTGGCTGGTCCGCGTCTCCATTTTGCGATGGCCCGGCAGGTTGGCGAAGGTCGAGTTCATGTAGTTGTCGTTTTTGCGCCCCAGCAACTCGAGCGGATATTTTTTAGCCGCTTCGCCCCAGCGCGATTCGACCGGAGGCTGAAAGGCCGGGAGCGGGTCGGCGCCGGCCGCAGCCAGGATCTCAGAGAAGAATTCGATCTTTCCCGAAGGCGTAGCCAGCGGGCCCGAAGTGTAAGGCATGAACGGCCGCTTTTCGGGATCGGAATGGAACGCGAGCGGAATGTGGCCTTCGCGCTCCAGATCTTCGAATCTGATGTGCTCCATGTTCGCGTTGGTCGAGCGGCCGTCGGCTCCGATCGCAAGCGCCTGCCGGATCATGTCTTCCGGCGTGTCGCCGAAGCAGGCTTCGGTGAATCCCATGCGCTGGGCGAGCTGCCCGAAGAGCCAGACGTTGGAGCGGGCCTCGCCGAGCGGGGCGATGGCCTGCCTGGAAAGCTGCACAAAGTAGTGTCCGTATGCGCCCTGCACGTCGGTGTGCTCGAGAAATGTGGTTGCCGGCAGTATGTAGTCGGCGTAGTCGGTGGTGTCGGTAAAGAACTGCTCGTGAACCACGGTGAAGAGATCGTCGCGCATCAGGCCCCGGCAAACGGCGTTGTGGTTCGGCGCAACGGCGCCGGGATTTGAGTTGTACACAAACAACGCATGCACCGCAGGGCCGTCGAGAGCGGCGTTGTTTTTCTGGTTTCTGTTCTCCGATCTCTGTTCTCTTCCCAATTCCGTGAGCGCGCGGCCAAGCTCCGACATGTTCACAACGCGCGCAAGTTTTCTGATCGGCGATGCCAGCGCGAGATCGGGCCGTTCGAGCGCCTTCTTGTCCCACTGAAATGCGCCGGAGGTCGAAAGCTGCCCGCCGCCTCCGCGATATTTCCATGCACCGGTGAGCGCTGGCAGCATGGCGATGGCGCGCACCGCGGCGCCGCCGTTCTGGCACCGCTGCACGCCGTAGTTGAGGCGCAGCATCGCCGGGCGAGTGGTTGCGTAGTCGCGCGCAAGCTGCTCAATCTCGGCCGCAGCCATTCCCGTCCACGCGGCCACCCGCTCCGGCGTGTACTGGCGCGCACGTTGCGCAAGACCTTCGAACCCGTGCGTCATTTCCGCAATGTAGGCGCGGTCTTCGAGGCCCTCGTTGAGGATGACGTTCATCATTCCCAGGGCGAGCGCCGCGTCGGTTCCGGGACGAATGGCAATGTGCCAGTCGGCAACGGCTGCCGTGCGTGTGCGGTAGGGATCGATCACGATCAGCCGCGCCCCGTTGCGCCGCGCCTCCTCAACGAAAGGCCACAGGTGAATATTGTTGCCGTGAATGTTCGCGCCCCACGCGATGA
>JASHSG010000102.1 GCA_030040935.1 Acidobacteriaceae bacterium
ATTGAGAGCATCGTGAACCGCGAAGTGCTGGGCAACGCGAAGGTGGAGACGCTGGAAGACGTGCCGATCGAAGTGGCCGTGAACGAGTACCACGCGATGGCGTTGTTTGGCGAGAAGTACGGCGACAAGGTGAGGGTGGTGCGGCTGAGCGATGGATTTTCGACCGAGTTGTGCGGCGGAACGCACACGGGAGCGACGGGCGAGATTGGACTGCTGAAGCTGACCGGAGAGGAGTCGGTGTCGTCGGGCGTGCGGAGGATCGAGGCGATCAGCGGGATGGGATCGCTAGATACGTTCCGCCGCGATTTTGAGCTGGCTCAGTTTGCGTCCTCCGTGGTTCCGGCGGAAGGGAATCTTTCGGAGGGGTTGAAGGCGAAGCTGGCGGCCCAAGAGGATGAGTTGAAGAAGCTGCGGCGCGAGATGGAAGAGATGCGGATGAAGTCGGCCGCCGGAGGGCTGGATGAGGCCGTTGCGCGCGCTGTCGATGTGAAGGGCGTTAAGGTGTTGACGCATCGCGCCGATGGGCTGGAGCGCGGGCAGTTGCGGACGCTGGTGGACAACCTGAAGCAGAAGCTCGGCGAGGGCGTGGTGGTGCTGGGGTCGGCGCAGCCTGAAGGCAAAGTTGCAGTCATCGCGGGCGTGACGCCGGGACTTGTGAAGCGAATCCAGGCGGGGAAGCTGGTTGGGGCCGTGGCAAAGATTGTCGGCGGATCGGGCGGCGGAAAACCCGAGATTGCGGAAGCAGGCGGCAAGGATCAGACGCAGGTTGACGCGGCGCTCAAGGCGGCGGCGGGAATCGTGGGGGAGATGTTGTAAAGGCAGGGAGCAGCCAATAGGGAGCAGAAAGCAAGTTGGCGCATGGGCGCCGGCGAGCGCGATTCACGCGAAAGAAAGAATCCGGGCGCGAGGCCCGGATCCTGAAAGAGCCCTTGCGGGATTAGTGAAGGTTGAAGTTAAAGCCGATGCCGATGGAGAAGATCGGATAAACCTTCAGCACGTTCAGGTCTTTGTTGTATTTGGCGATCTGGGCTGTTGTGTCGGTCTCGAGCGCCGGGAAGCTGGAAGCGGACTCGTATGGGCTCGTGCACGCGTCGGTGGATTCACTGTAAGCGCAGACTTCGCCGGTGGGGTAGCTGAGATTGACCTTGGGCGAGCCGACGAACGCGGCGCCGATTTCAAACGGAACGGAGAAATGGCCGCCCTTGCGGGAGATGAGGTTTCCCCACCCCGTGGTCATGGTAAAGGCGGGGTTGGTGCTGTTGAGTGCGATAGTGCCGGTTTCGGTTACGGGAGCGGCGGGATCGGACTCGTACTTGTCGCTGTTCACGGTGAACGTCGACCCACCGGTTACACCTCCGGTGAGACTTCCGCCGTTCTGGTTATAGAACAGCAGGCCGGGACTCAAGCGCCAACCGTGATTGGGAAAGGGATAAAGGTCGACGGTGACGCCGGCGGTGGCCAGGTTGAGGCTGCCGGAGGCTGTTACGCCGTTGGACTTGATGTTCGAGAGGGTGTAGCTGAAGTAGTTTCCGACGCCGCGGATGTTGATGTAGCGGTTGGCTTCGACGGCGGCCTGGAAGTTGATTCCGTTGGCGCCGACTCCGACGCTGAGAGCAAGCCGCGAGAAGGGTGCGGGCGCCGCATTTGCGGCGGCCTTCGAAACGGGCGAGGCCGCCACCTGAGCGGGCGATGGCGAGGAATCCAAGTTGGAAGAAGCAGACTGCGCGAACAGGCCCGCGGATGCGGCCATCAGGGTGAGGGTCGAAAAGCAAGCAAGTCGTTTCACGATGTCTCCAGTCGATTCGCCGGCGAACCGGGCAATTGCATCGGCGACTTTTGAACATAAATGAGCCAGGATGCGGCAGCCCATAAAATCGCCAGTAGCCTGGCACACTTCTGCCAGATTGGGAATTTGATTTCCAATCTAGCAATGCACCTGAGACGGTGCAATACATAATTTTGGTCAGGGAATCCCGTCTGTCACCTGTGGACCGGGCAGGGCGACTGCAGCGCTCGAGGGCGTGGATGCCGTAAGCTGAGCCCATGACAAGGCTGGCTGGGGAGGCAGGGAAGACGGTCGAATTGCGCGGGCGATTGCTCGAGTGGTACGAAAGCAGCCATCGTGATTTGCCGTGGCGACGAAACAGGAATCCATACGCGATCTGGGTTGCGGAGATCATGCTGCAGCAGACGCGCGTTGCGGTAGTGGCGGAGCGCTACCAGGAATTCCTGAGGCGGTTTCCCACGCTGGTGTCGCTGGCGCTGGCTCCTGAGCAGGATGTGCTGGCGGTGTGGAGCGGGCTGGGCTACTACCGGCGGGCGCGCATGCTGCACAAAGCGGCGCAGTTTGTGAGCACGAATCTGGGCGGCAACCTGCCGGCGAAGGCGGAGGAACTGAAGTTACTGCCGGGAATCGGCGCATACACCGCAGCGGCGGTGGCGAGCATCGCGCACGGAGAGGCGGTGGCCGTGGTGGATGGGAATGTGGAGCGGGTGCTGTGCCGCATTGCGGGTTGGGAGGCAGGCAGCCGCAAGGGCGGAGGGGCGGCGCTGCGGCGGAAGATCGAGGAGCTGGCGCGGCGGCTGCTGGATCGCGCACGCCCCGGCGACTGGAACCAGGCGATGATGGAGCTGGGAGCAACGGTTTGCACGCCGCGGAACCCGCAATGCATGGCGTGCCCGCTCATGAAGGAATGCAAGACGCGCGGCGAACACAAGACGCCGCGGCGCGCGCCGATGACCAGCCGCGTGGTGGCGTACGCGCTCTCGGTGCGCACAAGCACGGCGCCGGGAAAGCGGCGCGGGCCGAGTATGCGCGAAGTGCTGCTGGAACAGCGGCCCGCGGAGGTGACGGTGATGCCGGGGATGTGGGAGCTGCCGGCGCTGCTTCATTCCGAAGTTCCGGCGACAGAGCTGCGCATGACGGTGCGGCACGCGATCATGCAAGTGAACTATTACGCGCGGATTCGCACCGTATTTGAAGACGATGCCGCAGCCATCACGGCGGCAGGCGGCGAGCGCCGCTGGGTTTCGCTGCGCGAGGCAGCAGGGATGGCGCTGACGGGGCTAACGCGGAAAGTTCTGGTGCGCGCACATCTTGTGGCCATGCCGGCTGCGGAAGCAATTGCGCGGCGGCGCGGCCGGGCCGTAGTTTGAGTGGCCAAACGATCTGCGACGGTTGGCGAGTTGCGCGCTGCGTTTTGCCGCGTTTTGCGCAACCAGCTGGATTCGGAGGGAAGTCCAATGCGTTCGAGATTCATTCCGGCTTTTTGGGGGACAGCCGCTGTGGCCGCAGCGGTGTCAGTGGCTTCAGCGCAGCCTGCGGGAATCCCGGTTCCGGCAGTTGCCGGCCTGCCCGCAGGAGCGCGCGCCGCCGCGGCGGCGATCGATGGCGAGAGAATTCGCGCGCACGTCCGTTTCTTGTCGCTTGACCTGTTGGAGGGACGCGGACCGGGAACGCGCGGAGGGGAGCTGGCGGCCGAGTACATCGCCACGCAGTTTGCGCTCGAGGGCGTGCAGCCGGCCGGTGATGACGGCACCTACTTCCAACGTGTTCCGCTTTACGCGGTGCACACGGTGGAGGACAAAACAACGTTCAGCTTCGTGCCGGCCGACGGCGCAACTCTGGATTTGGCATATGGCGCAGAAATCGTGGCCAAGGATCAGACCGGACAGGCGGCCGCTGACATCGACGCCCCAATCGTGTTTGTGGGCTATGGGATTGACGCGCCCGAGTACCACTGGAACGACTACGCGGGCCCCGATGGAAAAGATATCAATGTGAAAGGGAAAGTAGTGCTGGTCATCGTGAACGAGCCGCCCTCGAACGACGAGAAGTTCTTCAAGGGCGAGGCGCTTACTTACTACGGCCGCTGGACCTACAAATATGAAGAGGCTGCGCGGCGCGGAGCGGTGGGGGCGCTCATCATTCACAGGACAGACCTGGCCAGCTATGGATGGGACGTGGTGCGCAATTCGCAGGCGGTAGAGAAGAGCTACCTTGACGGAGACCCGAGCGCGACGTTGCGCGCGGCAGCCTGGATTCAGCACGACGTGGCGCAAAAGCTGCTGACGATGGCGGGGATGGGCGATCTGGACCGGGCGATCGACCGCGCCGGAGT
>JASHSG010000103.1 GCA_030040935.1 Acidobacteriaceae bacterium
GAATGTGACATGGTGCGCTGGACGCGATGTCGTTCTCATGCGTCACAATCACCAGGGTCATGCCGCGCTGTTCCCGAATGCCGCGCAGAATTTCCATGATGTGCCCGGTATTGATGCTGTCGAGGTTGCCCGTCGGCTCGTCGGCAAGAAGAATGGCCGGATCGTTGGCCAGGGCGCGAGCGATCGCCACGCGCTGCCGTTCGCCTGCCGAGAGCTCGTTCGGATAATGGTGCATGCGGTCCTTGAGGCCCATCTCCTCAAGCAATGCGGATGCGCGCTCGACCCGGTGATTGGAGCGGCCGTTCAACGCCAGCATCGCCACCTGCACGTTCTCAACCGCGCGCAGCGTGGGCAGCAGGTGAAAGGCCTGGAAGATAAATCCGACCTGGCGGGACCGAAAGTTATCCAGGTTCACTTCCGTTCCCAGGGGTGAACCTCGGAACAAAACTTCGCCGCTGGTGGGCAGATCGAGGCCGCCCAGCATATGAAGCAATGTGGATTTTCCGCTTCCGCTCGGTCCGCTGATGGTTACGTACTGGCCAGCTTCAATGCTGACGTCGACGCCGCGCAAGGCTGCCACGCGTCCATCGTCGTAGCTCTTCACGAGCGCGCGCGCTTCGAGGATCGGGCTACTCATAGCGCAAGGCCTCCACAGGTGAAAGCCGCGCGCCCCGCCATGCGGGATATGCTCCTGCGACCAGGCCTGATCCGATCGCGATAAGAAGCGACTCGGCCAGGTGAACTGGTGAAACGGCCGTCGAAACCACGCTCGCGGTCTGCGGCATGATGGCGAGAATGCGCAAGGCGCTCCATCCCAGGACGATGCCGAACAAGCCGCCAGCGAAGCCCAGACCAGCCGCCTCTGTAAGGATGAGTAGGATTACGTGCCGGCCCTTCCAGCCCAGTGCGCGCAGGATGCCGATCTCGCGCGTGCGCTCGAACACTGACATCGCCATCGTATTGGCAATGCCTACGATGCCGATGAGCAGTGCGATCGACGACGTGCCCCAGGCCACTGCGTGGGCGATATCGACAATCTGGTTGTTGGCGGCGCGCTCGGCGGCGGGCTCGGCCCGAACCCCTGGCTCCAGGGCGTCGATTTCCTTTTGCACATGCGCGACGTAGTCCTCATAAGACTCGCCCGGCGGCGTTGGCCGCAGCCGCACATGGAATGCCGACACTTTTCCTTCGCGGCTGGAGATGTCTTGCATCTCTTCGAGCGGCATGATCACCGCGCCGGTCTCAAGCGCCGTGCCGCCATGGAAAATTCCCGTAATCGTAAACAGCTTTCCTAGGATGGTGATCGTATCGCCGGGTTTCTTACCAAGGTTTTGCGCCAGCAGATCGCCCAGCACCACCTCTGGCTGCCCGGCGCGGAAGCGGGTACCTGACGTGAAGTGAAGCGAATTCAGCTCGTAGGAGTCAGCGGTCCACCCATACACCAGGGCGTTCACGTCGGGCGTCAGATCGATAAGATTGAATACCAGCGGCGCAACCGCTGCCACTTCTGGAAGAGCCTGGATTTTGGTCCCGAGCGATTCATCCAGAGAGCTGTTGAACATGCTCGATTCAAGCACGGCGATATCGGTGCCCGAGCTCTCATAAAGCTGCAGCCATTCGTGCTCAAACGAGCGTGAGAACCCCACCAAAGCCACAAATGCCCCAATACCTATCGTAATCCCGCACAGAGTGAGGAGGGTTCTGAGGCGCCGCCGCCTTAAATTTTTCCAGGCGAATCCTGCGAACGAAAGCTGGGCGGCCATGTCCTTCGAAACTTCCTTATGTACACGGATGTGGAGGGGATCCGTGAGCGCTAGTTTATCGGGGGAAGGTGCGTCTGTCCAACTCCGATTACGCGACCCGCGGCGAATCGAATACATGGAGTCAACCCGCTTGGTTCGGCGCGCGGCGAACGATCTTGCGCTTACACCTGGGCCGGCTTAAGCCAAAGGTGAACGAGCCGGACTGCGGCAAGCGAATAAATCGCGGAAAAATCCGAAGCGGGCGAGACAACCGCGGCAAAACTCTCCCGCCCGGCCCGATGAACCGATGAAGAAGGTCTCGTTCGCCGCGTGTTCCGCCAATGAAACTGCCTGCCCCCTAACCGCGTTCGCGCCCTCGGGAGCTGCCTCCGCCGCTGCCCTTGCGCGCCGTATAGCAATCGCGGCAATAAACCGGTCGATCGCCTCGTGGCTCAAAAGGCACGGTCGTCGGTTGGCCACAACCCGAACAAATCACAGGTGTTCCCTGCGAAGGAGTCGAACGGTGGCCGGATCCCCCTTGATCGGCCTTCTTTGCCTGGCGGCAAGGCTTGCAACGCTTTGGTGTCGAGTAACCGCGTTCCTGAAAGAACTGCTGATCGGCAGCACTGAAGGTAAATTCCTGCCCGCAGTCGCTGCATGTGATTTGCATGTCTCCGGCCATAAGACTCCTTGTGAGGGGATTGTACAGCCCAAATGGTAGTTTTTTTGCAAGGATTCTTTTCCATCAGGCAAAAATTCGCGTCCATCCGGGCAATCTGCGGTGCCTGGTGACCTCACCTGGTCCTTGGCCCCAGCCACGGTATAGTTCTCTCCAGAAGTATTTCCGACTTTTTCAAGGCGGGCGGCTCCGGACCCAACCGAAAGATGAAGAACGTGCCTAATTTCGAGTCCGAGGCCGAGTGTATCCGCCGCATTCTGGCCGGCGAGAAGCAGCTTTTTCACACTTTGATCCGGCCCTGCGAGCGGCCCGTTTATTTTCTCTTAATGTCGATCCTGCGCAACGAAGCCGAAGCCGAAGACGCTGCCCAGGAGGCCATCGTAAAGATTTATCGGAATCTGCATCTGTTCCGCGGTGAATCGCAGTTCCGTACTTGGGCGCTCTCCATTGCGCGAAACGAGGGCCTGGGCCGCCTGCGCAAGACCGAAGCGCGGCGCGAAGAATCACTCGACGCGCTTACCGAGGATCAGGCTGGCGATTTTACGCCCGCCATCCTGACCAGTTGGCGTGAGGTGCCCGTGCAGGCACTGGAGCGCAAGGAGCTTGGGGCGTTGCTGCGGCAAGCCATCGAGGGCCTTCCCGAGATTTACCGTAACGTCGTGTTGCTCAGGGACATCGAAGAGATGAACGTCCGTGAGACCGCCGCCGCGCTCGGCATTGCCGAGGGAGCCGTTAAGGTCCGCCTTCACCGGGCAAGGGCGCTGTTGCAGCGCAGCCTGGCGCCGCGCTTGAAAGAGTTTGCGCCCAAGCGGGGCAAGCTGTTTGGGTGGGGAAGATGAGGATCGACTGCAAGCACGTGTGGGAGTACATCTCCGCCTACATTGAAGGCGAGGTGGACGCGGATTTGCGCGCCCAAATCGACAAGCACCTGGAAACCTGCGAGATCTGCTCGGCTGTGCTCGATTCCACTCGCAACGTTGTGGTGCTCTATGCGGATGGGAGGATCTTCGAGCTCCCTCGGGGATTCAGCCAGCGCCTCCACGAGCGGCTGGACATTGAGCTGGCAAAAGCCGTCCCATAGTCGGGACTGCGCATCGGTCCCGCCCCTGCTCTCTCAGAAGGCCGGGGCTCCGTGATTCACAATGGGGTGCGAATAGATCTCCAACCCCACGAGCAGCAACGTGGCGACTGCCATGGCCACCTGCAGCCGCTCTGACCAGCGTTGCTTCTTCGTGATCTCTTGTTTGCGCCACTGCGACTCGGGCCGCTCGCGCAAATGCCGGACCCATGCCAGCACCGCCAGGTTGAGCACCGCGCCCGCGGCCGCGATGGAGAGCATGGGAATGCGAATGGCATCGCGGTGAAAAGAAAGCAGCGGCGCGGCGATGCTGCCCACGGCGAGCGCCGCTACGCCAATGCCAACGCGAATGCCATTGATGGTCAAAATGGCGGTGCACAAGCTCTGCAGCAGCGCCATCACCACCGCCGCGCCCGACACCGCCGCCAATCCCTTTGTGCTTTGCAATCGACCTCCCGAATGCCCAGACCTGCAACACAGCCCAAACCGAGCTCGCTCCAGCTGCCACAATTCCCGATCTCCGAAGCGCCCAAATAGACTAGCTCACGAGAAGCCCGCTGGCCAGTCGATAATCTGATGACGATTTCACAAGCCAGGTTACGCCCCGAAATGATAAATTCATCATGCCTCGCGGTTTTCCCTGTAACTTTTTTTCGCGCAGGCACTCAAAGGTTGCGTACCACCGAATTCTGCGGGGTGGACAAGCTCCTTCGGCTCCCGGGAAGGCGCAATGTGGAACCGAACTGGCCATCCTGCCTTCCCCAACTTCGCGGTGCAACTCCGCCCCATCCCAATCGAGGAAAAACGCTATGAAAAACCAGCTCAACGCCGTGCTCCTTTCCGCAGCTCTCGCCGGACTGTCCGGTGGCAGCGCAGTGGCCGCGCATGCGGCTACGCAAAACACCGTCACCGCAAACTCCGCCAAGTTGATGAAGGCCGGTTTGCGCTACAGCGGTTCGAACTACGACACCGCAAAGCACTCCTGTAAAGGCAAAAACGACTGTAAGGGCCAGGGCGGCTGCAAGTCGGGCGACAACGGTTGCTCGGGCAAGAATAGCTGCAAAGGCAAGGGCGGCTGCGCCACCGACGGATCCAAGATGCCGGGCCTCGTCTAAGAACAGCGGTCAGTTGTCAGTGAAAAGCGGTCGGCACTCAACTCGCGCATTTCCCTGTTGAACCTGCCGCTCTTTACTGACAACTGATCTTTCGCTGCTGATCACCGTCCATCGTCCACCTCGACCAATCGCGATTCACGAACAACGAGTTCTTTCCCCTGTTCCCTAATCCCTTGTCCCTGTCTTTATGGCCGGCAATCGCTTCAATGCGTATCAGGACCACGGCGTCGGCATCGGCCTGCGCATTCCCCACTACGAGCATATTTTTTCCCATAAGCCTGTGGTCGACTGGTTCGAGATCATCTCGGAAAACTATATGTGCGATGCCGGTCGTCCGCTGGCGACCCTCGATCGCATCCTGGAACAATACAGAGTCGTTCAGCACGGCGTGTCGATGTACTTCGGCTCGGTGACCGCGCCCGATCCGGAGCACTTGAAGCGCCTGAAGCAGCTTACTCGCCGCACCAAAACCCCATGGCTCAGCGACCACCTCTGCTGGGGATCCGTCGACGGCACCTACACTCACGATCTGCTGCCGCTGCCCTACACATGGGAAGCCGTCGAGCGCACCGTGGAGCGAGTACGCACGGTGCAGGACTTCCTCGAGATCCCAGTCGCCGTCGAAAACGTCAGCTCCTACGCGGCCTTTACCGGCTCCGAAATGACGGAGTGGGAGTTTCTCGCCGAAGTTGTGGAGCGCGCCGACTGCGGCATCCTTTTCGACGTGAATAACGTCTACGTCTCGGCCATGAATCACGAATTCAACCCCATGGATTACGTGAATGCAGTCCCGGCCCATCGCGTGGCGCAGATTCATATCGCTGGCCACTCGAAATACGAGAAATACATTCTTGACACCCACGATCATCCCGTCATCGATCCGGTGTGGCAGCTCTATGCCCGCGCCATCGAGCGCTGCGGGCCCACTCCCACGCTGCTTGAATGGGACGACCATATTCCCACCTTCGACGAGGTCCATGCCGAAGCCAAAAAGGCCGAGCGCTATTTGAACCAATCGCCGAAACTTGTAGCGGTCTCCACCGATTCCGAATCTCCCAACGATGTCGTCCTGAGCGAAGCTCCACGCAGTGGAGCTGAGTCGAAGGATCTGCGGTTGTCTTTTGCCGATCTCGCAGGAGCAGCGAAATGAGCCAGCAAGCCATGGACCTCGAGTCGCTGCAGCGCGAGATGGCCGCCGCGGTGATGCAGCCGCTCTCGAAAGACGACAGCATGCGCCAGACCGCGCCGGATGGCCGATCGATGCCTGATGTCGCGGCCTCTTTTATCGCGCCCAACTCGCGTCTGACTTCCTTCGAGCGCTTGGAAATCTACAACCGTCAGTATTGGTTTCGCGTGCTTGGCGCCCTGGCTGAGGATTTTCCTGCGCTGCGTGCCATCGTTGGAGGAAGCCGCTTTGAGGCGATGAGCATCGCCTATCTTTCTGAGTATCCCAGCCGCTCCTTCACGCTGCGTAATCTCGGGTCGAAACTTCCAGCGTGGCTCGCGGTTCATCCGGAGCTTGCAGGCCGGCGTCATCGGCTCGCGCTCGATCTGGCGCGCCTGGAGTGGGCATTTGTCGAGGCGTTCGATGCAGCCGAACGTGCTCCGCTCACGCAGAACCAGATTGCCGCGCTCGACGGCGGATCGCCGCTTGCCTTGCAGCCCTATCTGCAGATCCTGGAGCTCAATTACCCCGCGGACGATTTGGTCCTGGAGCTGCACCGCCGCGAGAAACGGCAGACCAGCGAAGCTGGGGTCCCCGCGGGCGGGTCTTCGTCCGCGGCGCGGGAAGATGGAGCGGCGCATGGTGATGATTCCGGCGACGCCGTCGTGATATCGAGGATGCGTGCGCGCCGAACATGGCTGGTTGTGCATCGCGTCGATCTGTCGGTCTATTATCGGCGCATCGCGCGCGAGGA
>JASHSG010000104.1 GCA_030040935.1 Acidobacteriaceae bacterium
CAGGGGCTCGAGGAACTGCTCAACTACGACCGCGTGACCGCGGCGCGCCTGGGTCAAACCCCGCAATCGCTAGACAGCTCGCTCTGCAGCGCATTCTGTCAGTCGGAAGTCTCCGTCATCTATACGCAGCTCAACCAGTACTACGTGGTGATGGAAGTGGCGCCGCAGTACTGGCAGGATCCCTCGGGGCTCAACAACATTTATTTCGCGCCGCACGGAGCCTCTTCGTCCGACGCCGCCGGTCTCAACGCTGTTTCGCCGCTGCTCTCGGTGGCCAAGGCAAGCACTAACACCACTCCGCTTCAGGTAGCCCACACCGGGCTTTTCCCATCGACCACTGTCTCTTTCAACCTAAAAAACGGCGCCGCCCTCAGCGATGCAACGCGCGAAGTAACCCAGATGATGGCGCAACTGGCAGTGCCCGGCACAATTCACGGTTTTTTCGCCGGCACCGCACAGGCTTACCAGGATTCGATTTCGACCCTCCCGATTCTGGTAGTCACCGCACTTCTTTCGGTCTTCATCGTGCTCGGAATTCTTTATGAGAGCCTGGTTCATCCGCTGACCATCATTTCCACGCTGCCCTCTGCCAGCGTAGGCGCGATGCTGGCGCTGATGATCTTCCACATCGATCTCAACATGATCTCGATCATCGGGATCATTCTGCTGATTGGCATTGTGAAGAAGAACGCCATCATGATGATCGACTTTGCGCTGCAGGCCGAGCGCAACGAAGGGAAGTCCACGCGCGACGCGATCTTTGAAGCCTGCATGCTCCGCTTCCGCCCCATTATGATGACCACCATGTGCGCCATCTGCGGCGCCCTGCCGCTGGCCTTTGGCACCGGAACCGGCTCTGAGCTGCGCAAGCCGCTCGGCATCACTATCGTTGGCGGATTGCTCCTGAGCCAGGCGCTCACGCTTTACACAACTCCTGTTGTCTACCTACTGATGGACAAAGGGCGTCTCTGGCTGCTGCGATTCTTCTTCCCCGGGAGATACGCTAATCCGCAACTTGCGAAGGCCGCAGATACGGCATCGTAATGAAGGACACAGACTATGTTTGAGCGAAATTACCGAGTTCCGGCGTCACTCACGACCGTTGCGTCCGGATTTCTTGTGCTCCTCGGGGGCTGTCGCGTCGGCCCTCCCTATCACGCGCCGGTACCGCCCGCTGTCACCGCGCCCAACTACAAAGAGTCCACCGTAAACTTCCAGGACGCTGCCGGATGGAAGGTGGCGAGCCCGCAGGACGCGATGATCAAAGGCAACTGGTGGGAGGTATTCGGCGACCCCGAGCTTAACGCACTGGAAGATCAGCTCAATATCGACAACGAGAACCTGAAGGAGTTTTTCCAGAATTACATGGCGGCCCGCGCCGAGATTGCTGAGGCGCGATCGCAGTATTGGCCAACGATTACGGGTACCGCTTCTTTACAGGGAGCGCGAACCTCGGCAAACCAGAGTGTTTCGTCGACGGCAACCACTGGAAGAACCTATGCCCTGTGGAACGTGGCCGCGGATGCAACCTGGACGCCGGATCTCTGGGGCAAGGTCCGCAACGAAGTCCATGCAGCGGAATACGCCTCGCAAGTCAGCGCTGCCGATCTTGAAAACGAGAAGCTGACCGAGCAGGCCAGCCTCGCCGAATACTATTTCGAGATTCGCGGCGAGGACATGCTGCAGCAGATTCTGAACCAGACCGTGATCGCAGATCAAAAGTCGCTAAGTTACAACCAGGCTCAATACGACACGGGCATTGGCGACTATATCTCCGTCGCAGAAGCCAAAACGACACTCGAGTCTGCCGAGGCATCGGCAACAAATGTGGGCTTATTGCGCGGGCAGTACGAGCATGCAATCGCGGTGCTGCTGGGCAAAATACCCACCGATTTTTCTGTTCCCGTGAAACCGATGGTGTTTACTCCTCCCTCGATTCCTACGGGAGTGCCCGGGCAGCTCGTCGAACGCCGGCCGGACATCGCAGCTGCCGAGCGCACCCTCGCTGAGGCCAACGCGACCATTGGCATCGGCTACGGCGCTTTCTTTCCGCAGGTCACGCTCTCAGCCGACGCCGGGTTTGAGAGCGCCACATTTAAGCATCTTTTCGACTTGGCAAGCGGCATCTGGTCAGCGGGCCCGTCAATTTCCCAAGTTATCTTCGACGGATGGCTCTATCGCGCCGAGCTGCATCAATACGAAGCGCAATACAACGCCGATCTGGCTACTTATCGGCAGACTGTGCTCGCTGCGTTTCAGCAGGTTGAGGACTCCATGGTGGCCACGCGAACGTACTCGCAACAAATCCTCCGCCAACAAGATGCCGTCAAGGATTCACAGGACTATCTCAACCTGGAGTTGGTGCGGTACAACACCGGGGTCGATCCCTATGTGGACGTAGTCATCGCGCAAACCACGCTGCTGACCAACCAAGAGAGTCTCAACTCACTGCAGGTCGAAGAGATGACGTCGGCAGTTGAGCTGGTGCAGGCTCTGGGTGGAGGTTGGGACCTTTCACAACTCCCGACTCCGGCACAAACCGGAGCCAGAACGACCAAGGCAGATTACACGCTGCAGCACTAGAAAGCACTATTCGGAGACGCCGCAATTACTGAGTCGACCGGTAGCAGATGGTTTCGCCGTCCAGACGATACTCGGCTGAGCAAACATCGCCTCCACAGATCATCGGATCTCCGCCGTAGAGTTGGCGGCGAGTGATCAGCCCCAACGTCCCGCAACGCGGGCACGACATCACAGCTACATAGGGATTCTGGGCCTGACCGAGCTTGGCCTGATTTTCCAGGAGGAAAATCGTTCCTGGGTCCATCCGTTCGGGGATCCATTCTTCCAGAAAACTCAAGTCGGGTAACATCGTTCCCTCCGGGGTTGATGTAACCGAGCCGCGACTCTGTTTCCGCCCGGCCCTGTTTTTCTTGGAAAAGCAGGCTGCGAAACGCTCACCGATATTAGACGCATCGGGTAAAGCACAGTTTTGCCGGGAGAGACGACGAAGTCAATTCGAATCGAAGTCCAGTAGTAGCAAGAGGGGTTCCCCCCATGCTCCGAGTTCGAGGCTCAAGCTAGCGCAAAGCTGTGGTAGCCGTGGCACCATGGCTGCGGGAGAACTCGTCGATCGCTCTGTAAGTCTCCTCATTGCGCGAAATCGCCTCGACGTACTCCCGGGTCTCGGTGAAAGGGATGGATTCCACAAACTCGTCAATACCCGAATAGGGGCCAGCCGCCTGCCAATCGGCGACGCGATTGTCGCCCGCGTTGTATGCAGCCAGCGCATATTCCTGCACGCCACCGAAGCGGTCGAGCATCTGGCGCAGATAGCGGGTTCCGAGACGGATGTTCATGACCGGATCGAGAAGTTGAAAGGTCTGGAACGAAGCAATCCCCTCTTCGCGCGCCATCTTTCTGCCCACAACGGGCAGCAACTGCATCAGGCCGTAAGCGTTTGCGTGGGAGATTGCGGAGGGGTCAAACTCCGACTCCTGGCGGATTAATGAGGCCACCAGGTAGGGATCGAGGTTATTCTTCGCCGACTCGGCCTGGATGGTATCCCACCAGGGCTCGGGAAAGAGGATCCGCCAATAGACAAGTGGGATGGACTCAATGGATGCGGACGCCGAGCCGGGCAGTGCGCGCTTGAGCGAGCGCACGGCACGGAAGGTCTCGCCGTAGGAGGAGTAAATCTGCGCTTCGGCCAGCGCGCTCCACGATGACGAATTGGGATCGGCCCTGATCTCGTCGGCGATGTACTCATTCAGGCCGGCGTTGGCGAGCAGGCGCGCTTTGGCGAGGTGGGGGCTGTCTTCAGGGAAGGTATCGACCAGGTGCGGCAGGGGCAGGGGCTGGAAGCGATCGAGCTGGGGATCGGAAGCAGATTGGGTGGCGCCCAGAGCCGCCAACCGCTGGCGCGCCATTTGGGCATAGAAGAAGTGCTGATAGGCGTGGATGATGGCGCGGTAGTTGGCCGCAGCCAAAGCAGAGTTGTGGTCGAGAGTTTCATAGAGGCGCCCGCGCCAATAGAGCGCGGAGACAGTATCCACGTCGGAGGGATAGTTACGTATCTGATCGTCGAAGATGTGCGCCGCATCCTTCAGAAGGCCTGTGCGGTAGCTAAGCCAGCCCGAGCGCCAATGCGCCGCAGCGGCGTTCTTGTCGGCGGGAAAGCGCGCGGCGAGCTCTTTGTAGTACTGGATTGCGGCGGGAAAATCGCGCTTGAGGAGGTACATATTGCCGCTGGAGAACAGTGCGTCGGCCAACCAGGGGCTGTGCGGGAAACGGGACTCCATATCGGAGACGATCCGCTTCAGAGCGTCAGTATCGTCGCGCTGGCGGGCCAGCTCCATCAACAGGTCGAGGCGGCGGGCGCCGTTTTCGCTGGCTGTATCGGGCAAGGCTTCAGCTTCTGCAACGGTGAGACGCTTCAGCTTCAACTGGCAGGCGGCTTCGTCGACGGCAAAACCGCTCAACGTTGCGGCATCGAGGCCCGGCTCACGGGCCAGAACGCGGAATTGCTCTGAGGCTTCGTCATAGCGGCCGGCGTTGTAATAAGCCTCTGCGAGGGTGCGCAGATCGGCAACGGTCAGTGAGGCCTCGGCTCCGGTTGCGGTGAGTTTGGCGCGCGCCGTCTGCGCTTCCGAGCTCAAAGGATGCTCCAGCAACACTCGCTTAAACGCTGCTTCAGAGGCCTGCTGCTGGCCGCGTGCTTCCTCCACCTCAGCTTCGACGAGCTCGAAGCCGGGGCGGGTCGCGGCTTCGGTTCCGGCAGCTGCGGCGAGAATCTGGCGGGCGGCGGCGAGCTTGTTCATGGCGAGCAGAATGGCGGCCTCAAGCTCGGGAGCCTGATCGTCAAAGATGCTCTCGGGATAGCGGCCGGCAAAGCCGCGGAGAATGTTCTCGGCAACGGGATCGTCGCCGGCAGCATGGCTTGCCTCGGCGTCAAGGAAGTCCACGTAGTCGGAGAGCGCGCCGTCGGCGCGGCGTGCTTCGGCGAGAGAGGATTCAGCGTCGGCGTAGCGTTTGTCGAGGAGATAGGCGTGGCCAAGCGCAAGGTAAGCTGCCGCGGCGGCTTCGCCGGTATGGCTGTGAGCGTATGCCGCGACGCCGGCGTAAGCCGCGGGCGTGCGCAGGGTGGCAAGCTGCTGGGCCATGGGCTGAAGCTCTTTGGAGGCGACGAACGCCTGCTTGATGCGAGCCGTGCGCGCGAGGCGTGAAGCGCGGCTGGACGTGTGCGGCGGCGCATGCCTGGGCGCAGTCTTCTTTGCGGCCGGTTTGCGCGCGGTGGTTTCGGCATTGGCGCCGGCGTGCGCATCGGACTGAGGCGCGGAAGGGGCGGGAGCGGGAGCCGATTGCGCGGACGCAGCGCAGGCGGCCGCGGAGAAGCAGAGCAAGGCCGCCAAAGCCGCGGCGGCGGTCCGAAGATTCTGAGCCGGGGAAGAAAAGCGAGCCATAGTTACACTTTATGCTGATTTCGACGCGAGGGAAGGGCGCGGGGAATCACCCGCGTAACCCGAATGCAGCGCGGAAGCGGTTTGGCTCACAGCAGCGGCGTCCGTTACACTCATCTTTTGCCGGACCTTTGCGAACGTCCGAAGCGGGCAGAAGAGCTTCCCTGCAGAGACTGGACCTACGACTTTCGCGGCATTTTTCTGGAACCAACCGCCATGTCAACCATCCAACCAATTGCGAGCCAGGACGAGCAGCATCCCGACGTGGCGCTGGTGGAACGGGTGCGGGCCGGGGACCTGGCGGCGTACGACACGCTGGTGCGCAAGTACGAGCGGCAGATCTTCAGGATTGCGCAGCACATTACGCAAAACCGCGAAGACGCCGAAGACGTGATGCAGGACGCGTTCCTGAAGGCGTACGAGAAGCTCGATCAATTTCAAGGAAACTCGAAGTTCTACACATGGCTAGTCCGAATCGCGGTAAACGAGAGCCTGATGCGGCTGCGCAAGCGGCGCACAGGCAAAGTGGTCTCAATGGACGAGGAAGTGACGACCGAGGAGGGGAGCGTACCCCGCGACTTCGCCGACTGGGC
>JASHSG010000105.1 GCA_030040935.1 Acidobacteriaceae bacterium
CGCGCTACGTCATGGGCGTCGGCTATCCCGATGAAATCGAGCAGTACGCGCGCCTCGGCGTCGACATGATGGATTGCGTTCTTCCCACCCGCGCCGCCCGCCACGCCTTGCTCTTCACCAGCGAGGGCCGTCTCAACATCAAAAACAAACGATTCGCCGAGGACCAGTCCCCGCCCGATCCGGCCTGCTCATGCCCCGTCTGCAGCCGCTACTCGCGTGCCTATCTGCGCCATCTCACGCAGGCTGGCGAGCCGCTCGCCTCCACGCTCAATTCCATCCACAACCTTGCGTTCTATTTGGATACCATGCACCGCGTCCGCGCCTCGCTCGATCCGCCAGAAGCTAGAAGCTAGAAGCTAGAAGCTAGAAGCTGCAGCGCTCCCCAGCAGTTCCCTCAGCGCTGTCACATACTCCGCCATCGCCGCGCGCCCTGCCTCCGTCATGCGGTAAAGCGTCTGTGGCTTGCGCAGCACGAACCGCTTCTCCACTGCTACATACCCGGCCTCTTCCAGCTTCATCAATTGCGCGCCCAGGTTTCCGTCCGTCGAACCTGTCTTCTCCCTCAGCCACGTGAACTCGGCCGCATCCACCCCGGATAGCAGCGAAAGCAGCGCCAGCCGCAGTTTCCCGTGAATTACGGGATTCAGTTCCGGCAGCTCAGGCATTCACTGCCCCCTGCCTCCGCTGTTCGCGCGACTCAAGAATCATCGCGTAAATCCCGAACACGATCTGGCAGAAGAAGATCGCCGTCAAAAACGCGACCAGGCTTTGTTGCTCGTTGCCGAACAGCGACCATGCACCCGCCGCCCACCACGCCACTGCGCACGCAAACTGCGCCTTCCACTTCAGCAGCAGGCCCGACGCGGCATTTGCCGTCCCCAGCAGCGCCGTCACCACCGCGACGCAAACCTGTTGGTCGGCCCTGCCGCTCATTCCCAGCGGCACCAGCAGGGCGAACATCGTGATCCCCATCGCCGTCCAGATCGAGATGATGGCCCGCTTCATCGTGGTCATCGGCGTCTTGCTGCGGTGGCTCATTCGCCGGGCCAGCAGCACATTCAGCACCCACGTGCCCACCATCGTTACCGGCCATGCCATGTAGTTCCGGCCCCAGATCGGCCCGCCGAACAGTCCCGTCGACCACGCGATGGCCACATAAAACGCCACCCCCCACAGCACGATCGTCCATGCCCATCGCGTCGTCGATCGCCGTCCCTCGGCGATCATCGTCTCAATCAGCCCCAGCCGCTCGCTCAATTCCTGCCTGCTCGTCTCGTCCTGCATCTTGCTCCTCCTCCCGTACTAGCTCCGCTTACCCCGCCAGCTCCGCTGACTCCGCCGTCTTTCTCGTGGCCTCGGCCCCTGTCTCACGCGTACTCCCACCGTCTTGCGATCCGCCGCGCCGCCACAAACAGCACCACCCCGATCCCTACCAGCACCGCAACCTGGGGCCACAACTGCGTCACTGGCAAATCCCGCCAGAATACCTTCGTGAATCCGTCGATTGCCCACGCGTTGATTGTCCCGAGCCCCGCCTTTTGCATCGCCTCCGGCATCAGGAACCGCGGAAACATGCTTCCGCCCACCGCCGACATAATCAGAATCACCAGCGTCGAAAGCGCGCCCAGTTGTGCTCGCGTCTGGCACGCGCTCGCCAGCAGCATCCCGAACGCCGCCACCGCAAACGCCGTCGACAATCCCATCACTGCAAACCCCGGCAAATGACTGAAGAAATCCAGCTTGAACGCCGCCCATCCCCACAGAAACATCGCCACCAGTTGCACAAACGCCAGGCCCGTGTTGAATACCAGCTTTCCCGCCAGCAGCTTCGTCATCGTCACCCGTGTGCTCAGCACTCGCTCCAGCGTTCCGCTCTCCGCCTCGTCCAGCAGCGCCCCCGCCGATCCGCTCGCCGTGAACATCAAAAACATCACGCCAATCGCCGCCGCATAAAACGAAATCATCGGGCTCTTCTTGTTCTCTCCCACCACCGAGCGCTCCTTCACCGCCACGATCCCCGCGCCCATATCGCCTTCATCGCCGTTCGTCTTCTCGCTTTCCGCCCCGCTCCCCGTTCTTCTTTCCGCTTCCTCCTTGCGCAACGCATCCAGCTCCTCGTCGACCTTTGCCTTCTGCGCAAGCGTAAATCCGCCCACATATTCGTCGGCGTACTTCATGCCTTCCGTCGCCATCGACGAAGGCATCGCCGTCATCGCCGCCTTCTGCAACAACCCCACCACAATCTGCGGCGCGATCGCGTCGCTCTGGTCGTTCAGCAGTTGCAGCGTCGTCCGGTCCTGGTCGTCCTCAAACGAAATGGGGTGCTTCCCGAATCCCTCCGGAATAATCAACGCCACCGGGGCGTCCCCGGCCTTCACTGCCGCCTCCGCTGTCGCCGCCGTGTAATCCGGGGCCGGCGGAGCTTTCTTCTCTCCCGCCGGACGCGTCATCACCACCAGCGACGATTCGCTCTCAAGCTCCCTCACCAGCCCCTGCGACGCCTCGCTCCGGTCCTCGTCCACGACAATCAACTTCACCTTTGGCGTCGAGTTCGTTTCCTTCCCGAAGATCACCGCGAAAATCGTGAAAAATGCCAGCGGCAGCACGAAACTCAGCACCATCGCCCCGCGATCCCGCCGTAACGCAATCAATGCCGTCCTTGCCACATTCCAGATCAATCTCGTAGCTCCCTTCCGGTCAGGTGCAGAAACACCGATTCCAGGTTCGGTCTCCTCAACGACAAATCCTCCAGCTCCAGCCCCGACTTCGTCGCGTCGTCGAGCAAAGGAGCAATCTCCCCCGCCTGCTCAATCGTCAACTCCACCGCCTCATCCTTCACATGCCCGCCATGTCGTTTCGCCCACGCCGCAATGGTCTCCGCTTTTCCTCCAAGCCGCGCCACCACTTGGCTGCGCCGGCCAAACGACGCGGCGACCAGCTCTTCTTTCGTCCCCTCCGCGATAATCCGCCCCCGGTCGATAATCGCGATCCGGTCGCACAGCCGCTCCGCCTCCTCCATATAGTGCGTCGTGTAAACAATCGCCGTCCCCGCGTCCCGCAGCGCTTCGATCATTTCGAAGATCCGGTTCCGCGATTGCGGGTCGACGCCCACCGTCGGCTCATCGAATAGCACCACCTTCGGCCGGTGCAGCATCCCCGCCGCCATGTTCAGCCGCCGCTTCATCCCGCCCGACAAATTGCGCGCCACCTCGTTCTGCTTGTCCTCGAGCGCCGCCCAGTTTAGGCACCACGCAATCGCCCCCCTCAGCTTCGCGCCCTTCATCCCGTAGTACCGGCCAAACGATCCCAGATTTTCCCTGCACGTGATCCGTGGATAAATCGACAGCTCCTGCGGAACCCATCCCAGCGCCATGCGCGCCTCAGTCGATCCCGCCGCCTGCCCCATCACCATCACTCGTCCGCTGTCCTGAATCACGCGACCTACCATCGCCCGGATCAGCGTGCTCTTGCCCGCTCCATTCGGACCAAGCAATCCCAGGCACTCGCCCGCGCGCACCTTCAAGCTCACTCCATCTACCGCAGTCAGATTTCCGAACCGCTTCACCAGCCCATCCACTTCCAGAGCTGTCTCAGCTCCTGTCGTCTGCGCACTCGCCGTCATCGTCCCTCGCAGTCCTCTATCCTTCGTCAGAACATCTTGTTCCCACGGCCCCGGATTCCGCACTTCTCGATGAAGAGTACTCTATAATATAGAGTATCCGCTGTCAAGAGAATTCATTGCCCCCTCTGCGGCTGCGGTCGATCGCCCTCTAAATTGTTGAATGATTGGGATCTTCCAGCCAGTCAGCCGCCCCTGCGCGTCCCCGCCGCGGCCCGGCAATGCCAGCCCGTGCTCTCCGTTGCCTCACCGCATCAACTGTGAATCGCCA
>JASHSG010000106.1 GCA_030040935.1 Acidobacteriaceae bacterium
CCGTGGGGTGGAAGCAAGAGCCGCCTTACACTTCGCCAAAAAAGGCTGCAGCGACTCAGGAACCGGCTTTGCCGGGAGCCAAACGCCGCAAGGCGTCTGCTCGGAGATCGACTCGTGAACTGGACATCCAACGCGCGAAGAATGCGTCCGGCGGCGATGGCCGGGACGGCCCTGCTCGTGTGTTTGATCGCAGTCACGTCGCCCGGCCAGCGCGCCCAGGGCGGCCGCATGGAGCCATTCCGCCTGGCACAGGTGCAGGCGCGCCAGAATCGCCAGCAGATGCAGCGGGAGTACCGGAATCAGCAGCGGCTCGAGAATCAGCAGCGCCGCAACCAGAATCAGCGGAGGCCGAACCAGCCGCAACAGCGGCCGTATCAGACGCAGCAGAGGCCTTACGAGCAAAGCCCGCAATATAACGGTGCGCAACGCCAGGCGCCTGCCGCCCCGGCATACGGAGGCCGCCCAAGTATTCCGCCGCCGGCTTACACGCGACCCGCTTATCCGGATGCCAATCGTCCCGCAAATCCATATCCGGGCGCCGCGCCTCCCGGACACCTGGGCGACTGGCTCAACCGGCACCAGGGCCTTCCCGTCCAGGATCAGGAGCGCCTGCTGCGGAACGATCCCAGCTTCAACCGATTGCCCGCGGCGACCCAGCAGAGGCTGGTTGAGCAGCTGCACGAGTTGAATCAGCTGCCCGAAGATCAGCGCGAACGGCGGCTAGCGCGCAGCGAGATGCTGGAGCATATGTCGCCTCAGGAGCAGATGCAGGTTCGGCAGGCCGGGCGCAGCTTCATGGCGCTCGCGCCAGATCGCCAGGCCGTGGTGAAACGCGCCTTTCAGGACCTGCGCTCCGTGCCCCTCGATGAGCGCGCAACGGTGCTGAACTCGGCACGCTATCAGAGCCAGTTCACGCCGGACGAGCGCGGTATCCTGACCAATCTGCTGCGCGCCGAGCCCTACGAGCCGCCGCGCTGATCAGATGGAGAATCTGCCATACCGAGCGAAGCGTTCGGGGGCTCCGCGATTGCGAACAGATGATCGAGCAAGCGGAGCCGAGGCACCTGCTTTCGAAAACCCGCCATCGCGAGGAGCGCAGCAACGAAGAATCCGGGGCGGTTTTTCAGACGCTTCAGGCCCGGAAATCCGGATCATTTCAGCATCGCGCCGCAGGGACGCCTGGACGGCAAGGTTGAATGGCCTGGACTATCGGGTGCGGTCCCACTCGCGAATGATCCCATGATCTCCAACGGCCCAAAGATGATTGCTGTCATTGCTCTCAAATATCGACTCGATTTGCCCGCGGGTGCCGCTGTTTACCGACTTCCATGTCGCACCCCCATCCTCAGAGTTGAGAGCCACGCCAAGTTCACCGGCAGCCCACAGGTCGCCGGTGTAGGGAGTCCCGCGGATTGATTCGAGCCATTTCGAGGTACCGCTGCTCCGCGTTGTCCACGTCGCGCCGTCGTCTACCGACTCCAGAATCGTGCCCTCTCGCCCAACGGCATACAGGGGCTTGCCGTCGGGGGCGCCGAAGATCGAGGAGAGATCGTTTGTGGTGCCGCAGTTCCGCCCCGTCCAGGTTGCCCCGCCATCATCGGACCCCAGAATCGTGCAATAGCTGGGGGAGATGTCCCCGCCCACAGCCCATAGCCGCGAGCCGTCCGCGGTTCCGAAGATCGAATTCAGCATATCCCAGCTTGCTTCGCTTCTCTTCACCGTCCATGTCGCGCCCCAATCATCCGATTCCACAATCGTGCCGTGGGTTCCCGCAGCCCACAACCGCGCCCCGTCGCTGGTCCCGAAAATCGATTTGAACGTCGCTGTGGTCCCGCTGCTCCGCGCCGTCCAGGTCGCGCCCCCGTCGTCCGATTCCATGATCGTGCCGCCCCACCCAACGGCCCACAGGCGCTTACCGTCTGCGGACCCGAACATCGAATAGAGATCATTCGAGGTCGCGCTATTTCTTGCCGTCCACGTTGCGCCTCCATTCTCCGATTCCAGGAGGGCGCCATTCTCGCCGGTGACCCACAGGGGAGAGCTGTCGTTGATTCTGTAGATTGAAAAAAGGTCCATTGTCGTGCCACTCTGTCGCGCGATCCACGAAGAATGAAACAGAATCACCGCCGAAACCGCAGCCAGCGCCCCGGCAACGCCAACGGCCCAGGCCCAAACCGGCATCCTCCATATCCGGCGAGTGAGCCATGCCGTCCCTCGGGAGCGCGGTTCGCCGGGCGGTTGGATATTCGGCGGCTGTTGCAGTTGCCAAGAGCCTGCCTGACCGACCTCGAATGGCTTGGGAACTGCCTTTATTGACGGAGCTGCACCTGGCGCGCTGCGATCGCGTCCAACCGAGGCGGGTTCGGCGGGCTTGAACTGCGGATCAGGCAAGGCAGCGGGACCTAGATCGTCCGCGCCATGCGCGGCGGAGGGAGCCACCGCAGGCGACGCGGCAGGATCAGGCGGCGCGGATGCGCGAAAGGCGGCAGGACCCCTAGCCGGACTCGCGGACTCGGCGGGCTGCGAGGAAGGAAGCGGCTGCTCGAGCTGCTGACTTTGCACAGTTATGGCGGGCCGCGGCTCGAGGGGCGGAGGTTGTGGAGTTGCCGGAGCCGGGGGCTCTAACTCTGGTTCCGGCTCCCAGTTGTGCGAAGCGACAGGCGCGGACGTGCCTTCGCGCGGCGGCATTCTCTCGAGCAGCACTTTGATGGTCCCCGCCAGATTCTTCAGGTGGGTTTCCAGCGGCGCGGTCAGCGCATCCAGCCAGTGCACGCTGCCGATGAAGTACTCGAGCGACTTGTCGGGGACAACGTTCTCGACCCTGAAGGGCAGAATCACGACATCGTGATTGACCGCCCGCTCGACCTCCCGCCGAATTTGCGGGGAAGCATTCGCGTTGGCCGTGAACACCAGGACCATGATCCTGGTCTGCTCAATGGCCTCGATGATCGAGCGGCCCCACTCCATGCCGGGCATCACATCGCGGGGCGCGATCCAGCATCTAATTCCTTCGGCCTCGAGCGTCGCACACATGGCGTCCGCCGTGGCCTTGTCCTTTGCGGAATGGCTGATGAATACGTCGTGCGCCATGGCTCAGCATCCGTGTGGGGGGAATCGCCTGGCCCCACTATATCCCAGCCAACCTGTGCCTCGAGCCCTTAATTCCAAGTCACCGGCACCGGCGCATCCGTTAGCGGCGGACTCGTTGCGGTTCGCTGGCGCGTTGCGATCGCGTCGAACCGAGGCGGGTTCGGCGGGCTGTCTTCCCGCATCCGCCAAGCTGTCTGGACGCCTCAGTACCCCGCTCCTTGACTTCTTGCTCCTCGATTTCCCTGGCCCCCTGGTCCCGCGGATTCGGCCATTCTAGT
>JASHSG010000107.1 GCA_030040935.1 Acidobacteriaceae bacterium
CTGGCGCGGCTGCACTCGGGCGAGATCAATCTGCTGGTGGGTACGCAGATGATTGCCAAGGGCCACGACATTCACGGCGTGACCCTGGTGGGGGTGGTGGGCTGCGACCACGCGCTCTCCATGCCCGATTTTCGCGCGGCGGAGAGGGTGTTTCAACTGATGACGCAGGTGAGCGGACGCGCGGGGCGAGGCGAACTGCCGGGACGCGTGGTGGTGCAGACATACTATCCCGATCACTATGCAATTCTGGCGGCGATGAAGCACGACTACAAAGCGTTCGCCGGGCGCGAGCTGAAATACCGCCGGTGGATGCACTATCCTCCGTTTGGCGCGCTGGCCAACGTGCTGGTGCAGTCGCAAAAGCTGGAAGAGGCCGCGGGGTGGGCGAGCGTTCTCGGCAAATGGCTGCACGAGGCATCAATCGAGGGCGTACGCGTGCTCGGTCCCTGTACCGCTCCAATCGCGCGCATCAAGGGCATCTACCGCTTCCATATGATTCTCAAGAGCGCAACACGCAAGGCGCTGAATGAAACGCTGCGCGGGATGCTCAGGCACGCGGAGGAGATGGATGTGCCGCGGCGGAATCTCATCGTGGATATAGATGCGCTGCGGCTGATGTAGCCGCCCGCTGCGGGCCAAATTATTTACTTGCTGAAAAGCCGAACTGGCCGGTATGATCCGGGCCAGCTTCCGTACGGTGATGGGCAAGCGCGGTCTGTGAACTCTGGAAGTGGTTCGCGGGCAGACCGCAATCCTTTCCCGGCAAACGTTGGCGCAACAACCATGAGGTCGCCGACCGCTGCCTCAGCAATTAAACCATCGCGGGCCATGTTCACGGGCGTGAGGTGTCGCACCATGAGGGGGCCTTTGGCGATTTGAGGAGGAGAATATGCGAAAGATTACGAGAGCGTTTTTAACCGCGGTTCTGCCTGTGGTCCTGCTGGTCTGCGTGCTTCCGCAGCAGGCGAATCCGCAGAGCCGGGCAAACTTCTGGTTTTTGAACAACACGGGGAAGCAGCTGAACAACCTGTATGTTTCGCCACATTCGCAGAATTCGTGGGGCCAGGATGTGCTGGGACGTTCAGCACTGCCCGGGGGGATGGGGACACTGATCGTCTTTCCGCCCGCATGGCGCGGCGTGTGCCACGAGGATTTCAAGCTGGTTTTCAGTGACGGATCTTCAGAAACATACACGCAGGGCATCGATGTTTGCCAGCTGCATGCTCTGCAGTTCAACGCGGACACGGTAGAGGGGTTTTGAAGCACAGGAACGTCAGAGCTCCCCGCGGCGGACTGACACTGCGGAGCGGACCGAAAAGAGCGAAGGCAGCAAGGCGAAGAAAGAGCAGTGAGTTCTTAAGCGACCTGCTCTAATGCGATGCAGCCGAGGGAAAAAGGGGGGCCGTGAGCCTGCGCTCGCGGCCCTGCTTTCGAAGATGACAGGTAGCCGCTCGGGGTCCGCGGGGCGGTATTGGAGCGACGCGTTCCAGGTCCCATTGGCGCTCCATGCGGCGACGGCAGCACCGGCAGTGCGCACTTGCTGCTGTCTGGCGCGGGCGTCATGGGAGCGCTCGGCGGAAGATCACAGCAAGCCGTCCCTGAGCCCAGCTTGCGGTGCGATAGAGCGCTAGCTCGCAAAACCCGCTTCCCATTCAGCGCGGCCCAATCGGCCGAACTCGCAGAAAATGTTGAACTTGCAGCTCCGAAAGCTGCGCTCTCAAGAAGCTGCCTCCACGAAATCGCGATTTTCGCTTTCTGACAGCGAAATGAATCGCGTCGAATTCGAGCCTACCAACGATCGAGGGTCTTCGCCGGAGACTCGCTGACCATTTTCTCTCAAAACCTCTTTGAGATTATCTCATTTGAAAAGATTCTTATCAAAATAGCTTTTTAAACAAGAATCTTGTAAAATAGATTATCAATAAGTATGTCAATCCGTGACCGAGCCTATGTAGTTTCCTTGCTTGAAAGAGCTGCGCGGCAGTTTATCGCCGACTCGAGCCTCTTCAGCCTGTCGGCGGCCCGAAAGCTCGGTTTGCTGACGACGGATTTACAGCTCCTGAATCTTCTGGAACTGCACGGTGCCGCCACACCAGGATCGCTGGCCAGATACACAGGGCTCACGTCAGGCGGCATTACCGTCGCGCTGGACCGCCTTGAGCGAGCCCGATGCATTGGGCGTCGCACCAACCCGGCCGATCGCCGGAGCTGGCTGATCAGCATACGAGTAAGGCAGGCAAAGCGCGTTGCGGCAAAGTATAGGGCCGCGCATGCGCGGTTCGATTCAGCTCTGGGGCACTTTACTAAACCGGAGCTGAAGATTATTTTGAGGTTTTTCGCGGCGGCAAATGAACCGCTTTGGGAACGCACGGAGGTGCCGCGCAAGAGATTGAATTAGGGACAGGTTTCAGACCCAGGGCGCGGGACGCGCGGCAGCGAGTGCGGTGATGGCGCCTTGCCGGGTTGAAGTCTGGGCGGCGGTGGCGAGGGCGGATGCGGCGAAACCGCCAGACAGCAATTCGGAGCGCCTGGCAGGTTACGGGGCCGCTGCGAAGGACTGACTCCGGCGAGCGGTTGTGCCGAACCTCTACGGGAGCCGGTTTCTAGCTGGCCGGTGCGCCGGGTTCGAGAGAGTGGAGTTCCTTGCCAGGCTTAAATCGAACGGCCTTGCCGGGAGCGATGTTGACCTCAGTTCCCGTGCGAGGGTTTCGGCCTATGCCGGTCTTGCGGGCGCGGACGCTGAAGACGCCGAATCCGCGCAGTTCGATGCGCTCGCCGGCCGCCAGAGCCTGCTTGAGGCCCTCGAAGACGGTGTCCACTGCCGCCTCAGCCTTGGTGCGCGGCAGGCCCGTGCGCTCGACCACGTTGTGAACAATATCCTGCTTGATCAATGGACTCACCTCGCTGGCACGAACTTAATGCTGCGTATCTTACCACTAATATCGCTCATACTACAGATTTTGTTGTGATTATGAAAGCGGGGTCAGGGCAGGGATCGGGGGTTGAGGGCCCGGCAACAGGCAATCGGGATCACGGGCAGGGATCAGGGTCCGAGGGAGAACGAGGAGTAGTTTAAGATCAAGGATTGGCGTCGTGGACGACACTTGATGGCTGCAGCAAGCGGGGCGCAACATTTGGAACGGGAGACGAATGTCGATACAGAGCGATCGATGGATCAGGGAGCAGGCGCTCAAGCATGGGATGATCGAGCCGTTCAGCGAGAAACAAGTGGCCGGCGGCGTGATTTCCTATGGTCTATCTTCTTACGGATACGATCTCAGAGTCTCGAATGAGTTCAAGATCTTCACCAATGTGAACAGCGCCATCATCGATCCGAAGGCGTTCGACGAGCGGTCGTTCGTTTCGGTCGAGGCAGAGTCGGTGATAATTCCGCCGTATTCGTTTGCGCTGGCGCGGTCTGTG
>JASHSG010000108.1 GCA_030040935.1 Acidobacteriaceae bacterium
CCCCAATTCACTGCAATTCCCTCCGCTCGAAACACGGGCGTGCTGAGCCCCGAGCTACAATTCTTCCAATCGGCGCCTCAGCCTCGGTGACGTTCCGGAGAGATCGATGCACGCGATTAAATCTTCTCAGACCGCTCATTCGGCCCGAGTGCCACATCGGGCGCAAAAACCGTCCTCAACGGCGACTACATATACGCTGGTCACCGAGCCCGATCAGGGATTGACAGCCATTTACAACATGATCTCCTCGGCAAAGAAGTCCATCGACATGACCATGTATGAACTGACCGACATCACGGTCACTTCGTCCCTCGCCAAGGCCGCGGCCGCGGGTGTGACGGTACGCGTGATTCTGGATCAGAACGACGAAAAAACGGCCAATACTCCTGCCTACAATCACCTTGCAGAAAACAAAGTTTCAGTCCATTGGGCCAATCCGGCCTATAACGTGACTCACCAAAAGACAATCACTATCGATGGGGCAACATCGGCGATCATGACGCTGAACCTGACACCAGATGACTACGCCGAGACACGCGATTTTGCTGTGATCACCAATAACGCGGCGGATGTGGCAGCCATCGAAACTACATTCGACGCCGATTTCAAGAACGCGAAAATCACTCCTCCCACGGGCGGCAACCTTGTTTGGAGCCCAACCAATTCGCGCAGCGCCTTGCAGACGCTCATCGACGGCGCCACCAAATCGCTGCTGATTTCGCAGGAAGAATTCGACGATACAGGGATGGAGAATGCGCTTGAGACGGCGCTGAAACGGGGTGTCAGCGTGACCCTTGTACAGGAGAACCAGGGAAACAAGTACTCAGTTGTCCTGACCGCACTCAAAGGGGCCGGAGCGAAGATCGCGGTCTACACTTCAACCGATGCGAAGAGTTATTACATCCATGCCAAGAGTGTTTTGGCCGATTATGGCACCCCGCAGGCCAAACTTTTTCTGGGTTCGGAGAACTTCAGCGCGGATTCGCTGGATAAAAACCGGGAGTTGGGACTCATTTTTTCCGAACCAGCCTGCATGGCAGGCGTGAACGCGGCAATCACCAAGGATTTCAAAGGGGGGACTGCGTTCTAGCATGGGCCTAGGTCAGGGCGTCGCGTCCCTCAGCCAGACGGCGGCATCGAAGCTGTGCGCGCACGTGTAGCCTTCCTCCTTATACAGTTCGATGGCTTCGGCGTTGACCTCAGTCACAGTGAGAGAAATCTCCGTGGCGCCCAGACGCGCAAAGCTGTGCGCGGCCTGCGCGAGCAGCATTCGGGCCAGCCCGCGGCGCCGGAAAGCGGGGTGAACGCAGACCTGAGTTAAGTGCCCGCTTTGCCCGCTGACGCGCGAACCGAGCACAAGGGCGGCCAGTTCGCGGCTGTTCCGCTCCACGACGACATACGATGCCTGCTGAGAGAAACTTCCACATCCGGCATAATGCACAATGTTGTTCAAAAAGCGCATGGAGCCGTGAACGGATCGGTACTGGTCATTGATAAGGCTGTCGGGATGCTCGCGGTAAGCTTCGCAAATCAGACGTGCGGCCGGGGCCAAATCGGCTTCGCGCCACGGGCGAAGTTCGAGATCGGCGGGCAGATTCGACGGGGCCGGTTTCGAGTGCGCCTGCAATGTCTGCACAAGGAACAGCCTGCGGAAGATTTCAAATCCGGCGTCGCGAAAAATCGCGCCAAACGTGCCCGAGGGATGCAGGAGCAGTTGCGCTTCGATGCGCTCGACATGTGGCGAGTTGAGCAGCAGCTCGAAGAGATGGCGGAGCAAAGTCTCTTCGGTGGTTGACGCCGTGCCGTTGTTCTCATTTGGCAGCGCAAAAACATCCCCGATGACGGCCTTGGTTTCCTCGTAGACGCAGAATACGTAGCCGGTCACGCGGCCGGAGGCAAGCGCGGCATAGCCGGGCAACATGTGGTTGTCAAGATATTGCATAAGAAGGCGCGCCGACGCGTGATAGTCCCAGTGAAGGCGCTTTTCCCATAACTCGCCTTCCAGCTCAAGGACCGGCCGAAGCACCGGAGCCGAAAAGTGTCTCAAGTCGAGAATCTCGATGGAGCCGCCAGAAGTCTGCATTCGTCCTCTGTGTGGTGCGCGCCGTTCCCCGACAACTCGACCCAGAAAATCACTGGCACACGCGGTTCAGACGGTGGTGCGCGGAAAGGGCCTCCCGGCAACTTTTACATGAGCTCGCTCTCCGCCGCAAGTTGATCTCGAGCTACTTGCCGCCCACCAGGTAAACCTCCAGCCCCTGCTCGGGCCACGCGAAGAGAGGGTCGTACTGGCGCCCCTCAAGCAGCTCGCTGAGCACGAGTTGCGTATCGAGATCCGCCCCGTGGCTGCCCTGGATGCGCGCTACCAGAATATGCTGCTCGTCGGGCACGCCGCCTTCGTCGTAATTCACGACTTCGCGGTTGCGATAGAATGAGAGCCCGAACTCGACGTCGCGGCGAACGCGAAACACCGCGACGGTTTCGTCCGCAGGAACCAGCTCCGCGATTCGCTGAGCCAGCGGACGCGACGAGTAAGTGCGGTCAAGCAGGCGAATCACGCGCTTGGTCGACGCAACTCCGGGGACGCCGAAGACCGGACCCACGCCGTACACAAATAAAACAAGCACCACCAGAATCCAGCACGTAGCCGGACGCAGCCGGGCCACGCCAAAACCCTTGGTGACAATCAAAATCATCAATGCCGCTCCGATTGCGGCCAGACCGGCCGCGGCAAGCGCATGAGCGGGCAGGACAGCCGCATCCTGAAAGGCAGCGCCGTGAACGACGAACCATGGCAGGAGCAATACTGTCATGGTCATGGCGGCACAAAGAACGGCGTGCCCCATTAGAATCCATCGGTTCAAACCTGGCTTCCTTCGACGATATAAGTAGTCTCCGGTGAGAATGGTGATGGGCGGCAGAGAGGGGAGGATGTAGCCCGGCAGCTTGGATTCCGAAAACGAGAAGAACACGACGGGAATCAGCGACCATAGCACCAGGAACTCGGGGAACGCGTCACCGGGCCGGGTCGGCAGAGACTTTCCCGACCGCGAACGGCGAAGCCTCCACTCGGCGACAGAGGTCAGGATTCCGTCGATGAGGGCGCGCACCGCGATCACCGTCCACGGCATCAGGCCAAGCACCACGACCACGAGGTAGTACCAGAACGGCTGATTGTGCTGATAGCGGTCGGTGGCGAAGCGCTGCAGATTGTGCTCGAGGAAGAATTCCCGGAAGAAGGTGGGATTCTGGTGCTGCACCGCGATAAACCAGGGCAGCACCATGGCCAAGTAGAGGACGACACCGGGCCACCAAAACGAGCGGCCAATGATGCGCCACTCGCGGCGCAGAAAAGCGAATGCGGCAATGATGAGGAAGGCGAGAAAGGGCGCCACCGGCCCTTTAGCCAGCGTGGCCAGTCCCGTAAAGAAGTAGATGTCATAGAGCCAGAACTTGGAGTTGGTTTCATACCAGGCATACCAGCCAAGCAACCCGATGGCCAGTGGAGCGGCCATCTGCATGTCAGTGGAGGCTCCACGCGCGAAGGCCATGATGCCGGCCGAAGTCACAGTGATGAGCGCGGCATCGAGATGTCCTCCGGGCCGAAATCGCCTCATGTGCAGGTAGATGAGCGCCGCCATAATGAAAGCGAACGTGAAGGAGGGCAGGCGAGCGGCCCAATCGTGCACGCCGAAGTCCTGAAAGATAAACATCGCCCGCCAGTAATAGAGCGCGGGTTTTTCGAGCCAAGGGTGCCCGTAAAGGTAGGGCGTCACGCAGGCGCTCAGACGCTCCTTGAGTGTAGGAGCGGCGTCGAAACGAACCAGCATCTCGTGCGCGATCTGCGCATAGCGCGGTTCATCCGCGCCCACCAGCCCAAGGCCGTCTCCGCCCAGGAACGGCGTAACGCCGTAGACAAGAAAAAATACACCAAAAGCCAGAAAGACTGCCGCTTCGTAGATGACGGCCCACCGAGGCATGCGCCAGGCACGGCCGACAGATTTATCCGGAACCTGTGGTTCCAAGGAATTTTCCATCTCCGGGATGACTCCAGAAAGAGCAGCAACCTGCTTCGCGCAGGAAGAGGTTCTTGACTTTATACGGCCGGGAAGCGGAGTCGGGCCAGGCCTGATTCTCTTCCGGGCTGCAAAGAGGTGCGGAGATCGATCAGAATCGCAACAGGGTCAAGGCTAACAGATTCATGGCGAATCTCAAGCGTGCTCATGCGGAGGCGGCGGTGACACCGGCCAAGGCGCCGCGCAACTCGCTCAGAATCTCCTGAACAGCGCGCGGCAGAGGTCCATCGAGCGTACAGCCGGCAGCGTTTTCGTGGCCGCCGCCGCCCAGGCGGGAGGCAATCGCGGCTACATTCACTTCGCCTTTGCTGCGCAGGCTCACCCTTACGCGACCTTCGTGGAGCTCGCGCAAAAAGAACGCGGCCTCAACGCCTTCAATGCCCAACGCGATGTTGACAATGCCCTCGCAATCTTCGGGCGCGGCGCAGGTGCGTACCATGTCCTGTTGAGTCACCCACAGCCAGGTCAATCGCCCTTCGCGCTTAAGGCGCCTTAGCGCGGTTCCGAGCAGCAGAACCTTTGAGGCCGGAAGCGAGAAATACATTTGCTGGGCGATCGCAATGGGGTCGGCTCCGGCCAACACTAATTCCCTAGCCAGGACAAAGGTGGACTCGCGCACTGACCCATAGCAGAACCCGCCGGTGTCGGTCAGCACGGTGGTGTACAGGCAGGCGGCCATATCCGGTGTGAGGCGGGCCCCGGTCGCGCGCACTAACCGATAGACCATCTCACCCGTGCTGACAGCTTCGCGATCGATCCAGTTGATTTGAGCAAAGGGCTGACCGGTGATGTGATGATCGATGTTGACGAGAAACTGCCGGCTCAGCCCGCGCAGCCCGGTTCGTTCCAGGCTGTCGCACTCCAGCAGAATCGCAGCATCGTAATGGCCGCGGATTTCCGATGCGGTGCGAATGGTGTGAGCGCCGGGAAGCCTTCGGTAGAGGTGTGGGATGGGTTCGGCGGACACCAGGTCAGCGCGCTTACCCATCGCTTTAAGAAGCATACCCAGCGCCAGAGTCGAACCTACGGCATCTCCGTCGAATCGCGCGTGAGAACAAACCAGAAAACGCCCGCCCGTTTCGAGAACCTGACGAATCTTCGCAATAGGATCGGCGTCCGAAGAGGCGGGGAGGCTGCCACCGTTTTCCACCGGAAGTTTTGCCGCTCGGTTAACCCCTGACATTCGGGAGTTACGTTTCATGGGTTTATTGAAGTGGCGCTTCCTTCTCCGGCGATCGATTGGCGTCGACGGAATTCGATTGGACCGACTCGCGACCTTGCCCGCCCGGCTTGCCCGCCGCACTGGTTTTGCGCCCGCGGGTCATCAACTCTTCGATGCGCGCCTGCAACCGTCCTGAGCGGTCGGCCAGAAAGCTCAGCTCAGGCACGTGCCGCACGCCCATCCGTTCTTTCAGCTCTCGCCGAATATATCCCTTGGCCGCCTCAAGACCGGCGATGGTCTCCGCTTCAGACTCCGCGACGTTCTTCGCAGTACTGTCCAAAACCACGTACACGCGAGCCGACTTTCCGCCGGGATTCAGCGCCACTTCGCTCACGTGGCAGAAATCGATGCGCGGGTCGGAGAGCTCGCCTCCGATCATGGCGCCGATCTCTTCTTTCAGCGCTTCGGCAACCCGGTCCTGATGATGCTTCCTCGCCCTGTGCTCCGGCACGGCTCCCTCCCTGATTCCACAGACGAAGACCTGCCCGTGAGACTCCGCCCGCTCAAGTAAACCAATCAGGATAACAGAGGCAAAACTTGAGCGGGACAAATCGCGTCTGGGGTTGCCATTGCCTTCAAAGATTCTCGCCGGCACAGTCGATCAATCCGCGCCTAGGCCGAGAAATCCATTGCCACAATTTCATGCAACCCGACTGGCGGTATTTCGAAAAGAATGATATCGCGCTCGGCGCGGTATGGGATGTCTCTGGCCGCGACGAGCAGATGAACCCGGCCGACGCGCCTTCCCGCCGGAATCTGCAGCGAGATTTCTTGCCCGCCGATCGGAACGATCTCGCGCACCGGGCCCTTCAGCATCATCGGATTGGTGAGATTGACAAGGTGCAGGGTCATCGACCTCTTCTGTTCCCAGAGGGCCAAATCCAGGATGCCCTTGCCCTCAACCGTCACGAACGGTGGTTCATTCGTGGCCCACTCCACCGCGTTCCGCAGCAGCTTTCCGTGGTCCACCGAAAGAACCTGCCAGAAGGTGCGATCGATATCGCCGGGGAAATACGCGACGCGTCCGTTTCCGATCTGCGCCAGGTAAACACCCGGGCGATGCGCCCCGCCCGGCCGCGTGAAAACCGATTCCATGGGCAGGTCCGGATAGGGCGGAATGATGCGCAGGGGAACGAACCGGTTTTCATCGGCGGGCGTCACCTCGACCTGATTCACGGCATTGACGATCCGGCCCGCGTCCGCGAATCCATAGAGGAGCGGATGAGTTGCATTGGCCGACGGGTCTCTTTCCAGGCTCAGGTACGAGTTGAGCATGTTTTCTTTGAGCTTGCCCGCATACGAAGCCCCGAACAGCGAAGCCAAACCGAAGTCGCTGCGGCGCACTCCCCACTCGTCGTAGAGCGATGTTTCGTATGTTGCGACAAGGCCGCCTCCGCGCTCGACGAATGCGCGCAACTGGGCGCACTGCTCATCGGAGAGGGCTGCGATGTTGGGTAAGATCAGAGTGCGGAACGGCGCAAGATGCTCGGCATCGAGGCAGCGATCGTGAACCATTTCGAAGAGAATGCGCGCTTCGACCAGCGCTTCATAAAATCCGAGCGCTGGTTCGTCGATTTTGTCGCGGGCCTGTTCGCCGCCATAGAACCAGGCGCTTTGCTGCGAATAAACCAGCCCCACGCGCGCCAGCGGCCTTAGATTGCGCAGATACTTCTCGTTGGCGTGGTGCCATTCAAAGATCTCGCTGACTACGGGAAGCCATCTCTTGTCAATTGGCTTCGCGTTGAATTTGATAAACCACGGCCGCAGCCCCTGCGCTATGCCATCGGCGACCCAAATTCGAATCTCGTCTCCGTTCTGCACGGAATCCTTCCATCGATGTTCGTCTTCGATACCCACACTGAACATGCCGGCGATGGCTTTATCGCCCATGGTGGCCCGGTATTCCTTGCCGTTTTTTCCATTGGCCCACGGCGCCATCAGTCCCCTGCGCCCCTGGCGATCTGCAACCATGGCAGGCGCGAGCTCGTTAATGGTTTTCATATCCAGCTCGCTGAGCGCGCCCCCGCCGGCGTTGGCAATGTAGCTCGCGTCCGGATTGATGGCCCTGATTTTTTCGTTCCACAAGCGCCAAAGTTCGAAGAGGCGCTGCTGACGCCAAACGATGTATCTCTTGCGCGCCGGACTTTGCGGGTCGCTGGTGCGCGGCAGATCCAGGCTCGAGGCGGCGCGGAAATTCTCCTGGCAATGCTGGCAATAGCACATGCCGCTGCCCGACCAGCGATTGGTAAAGATGCCGTCCGGCCTGTACATGCGCATGATTTCTTCATGAACCGAAGTCATGAATTCGAAGTTGTATGGCCCGAGAGCACAGGTCTCCCAGTAGCGCGGATCGGAGGGGTGGCGCACCGGCTCGCCTGTGGCATCCACTCGGATCCAGTCTGGATGGGCGTCGTAAACCTTCTGCCAGCAGGCGTGCGCATCGGTGCGCGCGACCACGATCATGCCCATCGCTCGGCAGCCGGCCAAAAGGTCGCCAAATGTATCGCGATTGCCGAGCCACGCGCTGCGTTGCTGCAACGAAATCTGTGTGGGGTAGAACGCGACCACGCCGCCCGCGCTTAGGCAGGCCGCGTCGGCGTGAACGCTGCGAAAGTAGTCGAGCCAGAACTGCTGGTCGTAATTGCCAGGATCGTCCTCGACAAACGCAAGCTGCGCCCAGCGCATCGGCCGGTTATACCAGCCGCCTGCCTCGCCTTCGGGCTGCGCCGATTCAGCCGCCTTGCCTGCGGCATCGATTTCCGCCGCCAAACTTGCGGGCAAAACACATCCCGTCGCCGCAAGTGCCGATCCCTTCATAAACTCCCGCCGGCTGCTCATGATAGGCCCTCCCGTGATCCTGCCATTTGAACACGGAAAGCGGTTCGAGGAAACGGCTCTGGGCGAGCCAAGGATTCGTTCCTCGCAAAATCGATGCGGACGGGTTATGCGCCAAATTGGCGCAGATGATGGTCGAGATGCTTGTACATCAGCATTGACCATTCGCGGGGATCGAGAGAGCCGAAGAATGGATGCGGATGCGAAGTGCAACCCGCCGGCCCCGCCGCTACGAAGCGGTCAACCAGCGCGTTCAATCTGGTTAGAGCGGTTTCGAAATCGGCCGCTTCATCGGTGAGAAGCTCCCGGGCGGTTGGAGAGTTCTTCCGCATCGGTTCGCCTTCGCGAAAGGCGATGGGTTTCAGGATTGGTCCGAGAATGCGGCCCATCATCGCGCGCGGCGGATGAATCTCTCCCGCCGCCATTTCAAGTCCTCTGGAACAATGCGTCAGCATCCGCACCACGTCCATGCTGCCCCATTGGCGATGTTGGTCTGGCGTAAGCCGCGACAGGCGCTGCTTAATTCTTTCGGCACAACTGCGATCGAACAGGCTCTCCAAGCAGAGATCCTCCCCGTGAGCGAATCAGTGCATATTCCTGATTTGAGATGGCAGCGGATCCGGCGGCACTATTCTCGAACCGCTTTCTCCAGCTCGGCGATGTCGAGCTTTTTCATCTTCATCATTGCCTGCATCGCCTTGGGGTGCTTTAGCCACTCCGGCAGGTGCGCGGGGACCACCTGCCAGGAGAGCCCAAATTTGTCTTTGAGCCAGCCGCACGCGACCTCGCTGCCGCCTTCTGTAAGCTTCGACCAGTAGAAATC
>JASHSG010000109.1 GCA_030040935.1 Acidobacteriaceae bacterium
ATTGAGAAGGTGAAACTCGCCGCCCTCGCGGTACTGATACTGGCCGCCGACGGCGAGATCGGTTTCAGAGTCGGTGAGCGGCTGGAAGGCGTACTCGTGCTTCATCTGCGCTTCGCGCGCGAGCACGCCGAGGCCCACGCCTTCAATGCGCGAGGCGGTGCCGGGGAAGTAGTCCTCAATGAGCGACTGGTTGAGGCCGACGGCCTCAAAGACCTGCGCGCCGCGATAGCTTTGCAGCGTCGAGATGCCCATCTTGGAGAAGGTTTTGAGCAGGCCCTTGTTGATGGCCTTGATGAAGTTCTTCTCCGCGTACTCGGCAGTGATTTTGTCGGAGAGCAGGCCGCGGCGCTTGAGGTCGTGGATGGTTTCAATGGCGAGATAGGGGTTGATGGCGCTGGCTCCGTAGCCGATGAGCAGGGCGAAGTGCATGACCTCGCGCGGCTCGCCGCTCTCAATGATGAGCGCGACCTGCGTGCGTTTTTCTTCGCGAACGAGGCGATTGTGAACGGCGGCCATGGCCAGAAGGCTGGGAATGGGCGCGTAGGTCGGATCGACGCCGCGGTCGGAGATGATCAGCAGCGTGTATCCGGAATCGACAGCGTGAGAGGCGCGGTTGCTCAAATCTTCAAGCGCGTGGCGCAGGCCTTTTTCGCCGTCTTCGGCGCGGAACAGGGCGGGGAGCGTGGTGGCGAGCAGGTCGCCAGAGGCCACGCGACGCAGCTTTTCAAGATCGCGATTGGTGAGGATGGGATGGGGCAGCTTGAGGGTCTGGCAGTTCTCCGGCTTCTCATCGAGAATGTTGCGCTCCGTGCCGATGTAACTGATCAGCGACATGACCAGTTCTTCGCGGATGGGGTCGATGGGCGGATTGGTGACCTGGGCAAAGAGCTGCTTGAAGTAGTTGAAGAGCGGCTGCGGGCGGTCAGACAAGCAGGCCAGCGGCACATCGGTGCCCATGGAACCAACCGGCTCCTCGCCGTTTGCGGCCATGGGCGCGAGCAGGATGCGGAGATCCTCTTCAGAGTAACCGCAGGCGCGCTGGCGGCGGAGGAGGGTTTCGGGATTGAAGGCGATGGTGCGCGAAGGCTCAGGCAGCTTCTCCATCAGGACCTGCTGCTGTTTGAGCCATTCGCCGTAGGGCTGGCGCGCGGCGAGAGATTTCTTGATTTCAGCATCGGAGATGATGCGCTGCTCGATGGTGTCGACGAGGAACATGCGGCCGGGCTGCAAGCGGCCCTTTTTCAGGATGTCCTCCGGCGGTGCTTCGATTACCCCGGCCTCCGAGGCGAGGACGACGAGATCGTCCTTGGTCACGATGTAGCGGCCGGGACGCAGGCCGTTGCGGTCGAGCGTGGCGCCGATGACGCGGCCGTCAGTAAAGGCGATCGCGGCGGGACCGTCCCACGGCTCCATCAAAGATGCGTGGTACTCGTAGAAAGCGCGCTTGTCCTCATCCATGTCGGGGTTGCCGGCCCAGGCTTCGGGAATGAGCATGGCCATGACGTGGGGCAGGGAGCGGCCAGACTGGTAGAGGAACTCGACGGCGTTGTCGAGAGAGCCGGAGTCGCTGCCGCCAGGGACGATGACCGGATAAAGGTCGCCGATTTTGCCGCCGTGCAGAGGGCTTTCGAGAACCGACTGGCGCGCATTCATCCAACTGATGTTGCCGCGAATCGTGTTGATCTCGCCATTGTGCGCAACGTAGCGGTAAGGATGGGCGAGCTTCCAGCTTGGAAAGGTATTCGTGGAGAATCGCTGATGGATCAGCGCGAGAGCGCTGGTAACAAGAGGATTGGCAAGCTCGAAATAGAATTTTTCAATCTGCGGGGCCAGCATGAGGCCCTTGTAGATGATGGTTCGACAGGAACACGAAGGGACGTAGAAAGTGTCCTTGTCTTCGATTTCGGAGGCGCAGATCTCGTTCTCGGTGCGGCGGCGAATGCGGTAGAGCAGGCGTTCGAAGGTTTCTTCGTCAAGGCCTTTGGGGCGGCCGATAAAGAGCTGCTCGATGTAGGGCTGAGAGTTGCGGGCTTCGCGGCCAATGGCGTCGCCGTTAACCGGCGTGTCGCGCCAGCCCAGGACAGCGCAGCCTTCTTCCTGAGCGATGCGCTCGAAGACGCCCTCGCACTGCAGGCGGTTCTGTCGCTCGACGGGGAGAAAACACATGGCGACACCGTATGCGCCTGGCTCGGGAAGCTTGACGCCCAGGCCGGCACACTCGGTAACGAAAAATGCGTGCGGAATCTGGATGAGGATGCCGGCGCCGTCTCCGGTTTCCGGATCGCAGCCGGCAGCGCCACGGTGGGTGAGGTTGATGAGGACCTCAAGACCCTTGCGGATGATCTCGTGACTTTTTTCGCCCTTGATGTTCGCGACCAGTCCCATGCCACACGCATCGTGCTCATCCCGAGGATGATAGAGGCCTTGTGCTTGCGGCGGCCGGAGACGGCGGTTCAAAGATCCCATGGCATCCTTTGCGTAAGCGATTTGGATGCGGCAACCTGAATATTTCGAAGTACACAAAGCCTCTGCGATTCCCGTGGGCTAAAAATCGCCTTGCCAGCAGATCGAGAGGTTTAAGTGAGCAGAGCCGGCCGCATCCCGGAACTGCGCTGCTTTTAATATAGCGAAAAACCGCCGTCAATGCAGTAGTGTCTTTCATGGTGGGAGACGGTGAAACGGAGGGGCCGCGGAACCCGGAGACTTAAGGCACAAGCGAACATGGGAACGAGAAACAGGGAGGAAGGCAGAGCCAGGCAATCGAAAGAGTGAGGCAGCGACGCGCTGGTTGCGCTCGGCCGCATGCGGCCTGTTTCGTACCGTATATACTCTGGGTCAATGAAACGCATCAGCAACAGGATTCTGGTTACCGGCGGGGCAGGATTTATCGGCTCGAACTTCTTATTGGGCTGGATGAAGGCCGGTGGCGGCCCGGCGGTCAACCTGGATTTGCTGACCTATGCTGGGAATGCGGCGAATCTGGCATCGCTCGAGGGCGATGAGCGCTACACCTTTGTGCGCGGCGATGTTTGCGATGCGGAACTGGTGGGCGAGCTGCTCAGGAGGTTCGAGCCGAGGGCGATTCTGCACTTTGCCGCGGAAAGCCACGTAGACCGCTCCATCGCGTCACCGGAGAGATTCATCCGCACCAATGTTTTGGGCACATTCACGTTGCTGGAGCAGGCGCGAGTGTACTGGGCAACTCTCGATGAGGCCGATCGCACGAGATTCCGGTTTTTGCATGTGTCGACGGACGAAGTTTACGGGACACTGGGCCCGGAGGACGCCGCATTCTCGGAAGAGACGGCTTACGCGCCCAACAGCCCGTATGCTGCGTCGAAGGCGGGCGCGGATCACCTGGCGCGCGCGTATCTCCACACCTTCAAGCTGCCGGTCGTGACCACCAATTGCTCGAACAACTACGGGCCGTATCAGCTTCCGGAAAAACTGATCCCGCTCACCATACTTAACGCTCTCGAAGGCAAGCCGCTGCCGGTTTACGGAGACGGAAAGAATGTGCGCGACTGGCTGTTTGTGGAGGATCATTGCGCAGCGATTCGCGCGGTGCTCGCGAACGGAAGGCCGGGACAAACCTACAATGTTGGCGGTCACAGCGAGCGGACCAACATCGATGTCGTGACGGCGATCTGCGATTTGGTGGACGAAATGCGGCCGCGGCCGAATTCGGCGCCCCGCCGCGGGCTTATCACTTACGTTTCTGACCGGCCGGGGCACGATCGGCGGTACGCGATCAACGCAAAAAAGATTCAGCGCGAGCTGGGATGGAGGCCGGCAGAGGCATTCGAGAGCGGACTGCGCAAGACAGTTCGCTGGTACCTGGAACATGGCAAATGGGTGGAGGGCGCGCGCACCGGAGCCTATCGCGATTGGATCGAGAAGAATTATTCGGAGCGGGCCCAGATGCTGGGACTAGCGACCGGGGAATAGGGTCCGGTAGCGATTGGAGTTCGAGGACATGCGATGAAAGGGATCATTCTTGCCGGCGGTTCGGGTACGCGGATGTATCCGGTGACTCACGCAGTCTCAAAGCAACTGCTGCCGGTCTACAACAAGCCGATGATCTATTACCCGTTGAGCACCCTGATGCTGGCGGGGATCCGCGAGATTCTCGTGATATCGACACCGCAGGACAGGAGCCGGTTCGAGGGCTTGCTCGGCGACGGCACGCGGTGGGGCCTGAGATTCAGCTATGCCGAGCAGCCAAGCCCCGATGGACTGGCGCAGGCGTTCCTGATCGGGCGGGATTTCATTGCCGGGCAGCCCACTTCGCTGATTCTGGGCGACAACATCTTTTACGGGCAGGGCCTTTCAAAGCAGCTGCAGTCGGCAGCGAAGCTCGACAGCGGCGCCATGATCTTTGCCTATCCAGTGGAAAATCCCGGGCGATATGGAGTGGTGGAATTCAACAAGCGCGGTCGGGCAGTGAAGCTGGAAGAGAAGCCGGCGAGGCCGAAGTCGCGGTATGCGGTGACCGGGCTTTACTTCTACGACCGTGACGTCGTGAACTTCGCCGCGGAGCTGAAGCCTTCCGCCCGCGGGGAGCTGGAGATCACGGATCTGAATCGGCGCTACCTGGAAGCAGGGAAGCTGAGGGTCGAGATCATGAGCCGCGGTATGGCATGGCTCGACACGGGAACCCACGATTCGCTCCTGGAGGCGGCATTGTTTGTGCACGCCATCGAGCGGCGCCAGGGATTGAACATCGCGTGCCCGGAAGAGATCGCCTACCGGCAGGGGTTTATCGACGCCGAGCAACTGGAAAAGCTGGCGGCGCCGATCGCGATGAGCGGGTATGGCCAGTACCTGACAGCTCTGCTGCGTGAACCTTACTTGACCGCGAAGACCGAGTAGCTCTCTTTCCCTGCGAGGTGACGATCGATGCGCATTGGTTCGGATAGTTGGGACTTCTCGGGATTTTGGGGAAACAAGGGCCTCAGTCTGACCAGTCGCGCGGGCCGTGAGACTCCCAGGGAAGTGACGGCGCAGCAGCCTGCCGACGGAGCCTTCAGCAAGGTTCCCGAGGTGGCAATCGTCTTTTGGGTCATCAAGATCGCCGCAACCACGCTGGGCGAAACCGGGGGCGACGCGCTGTCAATGTCGTTAAACCTTGGTTACGCAGCGAGTACGATCATCTTCTTCGTTCTTTTTGCGGTCGCGGTGGGGGCGGAAATTCGGGCGAAGAGATTTCATGCGTTTCTTTACTGGGGGGTGATCGTGGCCACGACGCTGACCGGAACAACGATGGCGGATTTTTCTGACCGGTCGCTGGGAATCGGATATCCCGGAGGGTCGCTGATCCTTTTTGCGCTCGTGATTGCCACTCTGACCATCTGGCGGCTGAAGACAGGATCGATCTCGGTTGCGTGCATCACATCGCCGAAGGTGGAGATGTTTTACTGGACGACCATTCTTCTCTCGAACACGCTGGGAACCGCGCTGGGTGACTGGGTTGCTGATTCAGGGCCGGGCTACGAAGGCGGGGCGCTGATCTTTGCCGGGTGCATCGGAATTGTCGCGCTGATTTATTTCTTTACCGGAGCGTCGCGCGCCGTGCTGTTCTGGGCGGCGTTTGTGCTCACGCGGCCGCTGGGCGCGACGCTGGGGGATCTGTTGACCAAGCCGGTCGCAAGCGGCGGACTGAATCTGAGCCGGTACAGCTCGTCGGCGGCGATTGCGTGCTTCATGGTTCTCTGCATTCTGGTTTTTCCTCAGCGCGCGGGACAGCATCCCGGAGCTAAAGCGGCGGACTGAGGGGAATCGGTCAGGCGCGGGAAAACGGGGTCGTCCTGGGATATACTTTGAGGGTCACGGTGCGGGTATCCGCCATCTTTCAACACGTTAGAGGTTGTTATGTCAGGCCATTCGAAATGGGCCACCATCAAGCACAAGAAAGGCGCGCTCGACGCCAAGCGCGGCAAGATTTTCACCCGTCTGATCAAGGAAATCACCATTGCCGCCAAAGGAGGCGGCGACCCGGACGGGAACCCGCGACTGCGTACGGCGATCCTGGCAGCGAAAGCCGAAAACATGCCGGCCGACAACATCAAGCGAGCCATCCAGCGCGGCACGGGCGAGCTTGAAGGGGTCAGCTACGAAGAGGCGACGTTCGAGGGGTACGGGCCGGGAGGCGTAGCCATTCTGGTGGATGTGCTGACCGACAACCGCAACCGCGCAGTGAGCGAAATCCGGCACACTTTCGCCAAGAATGGCGGGAACCTGGGCGAAGCGGGCTCGGTAAAATTCATGTTTGCCAAAAAGGGGCTCATCGCGGTGGAGAAATCGGCGGCCAGCGAAGAAAAGCTGATGGACATTGTGCTGGAGCATGGCGGCGAGGACCTGAAGGATGAAGGCGACACCTGGGAGATTCTTACCGAGCCGGGATCGTATGAAGGGGTCGCCGCTGCGGTGAAGGCCGCGGGTATTCCGGCGGTCTTGAGCGAGGTGACCATGGTGGCCTCAACCTACAACAAGCTGGAAGGCAACGCGGCCGGGCAAATGGTGCGCCTGCTGGAAGCGCTCGAGGATCTGGACGACGTGCAGAACGTTCATTCGAACTTCGACATGGACGCCGAGCAGATGGAGCACACGGCGGGGTAAGCGGGACGAGGGCAGGCAGCGAAAAGGCCGCCCGGTTGTGGCGGTCTTTTTTTGGCAAGGACCGGGACCAGGGATTAGGGAACAGGAAAAGCAGGGACCGGGGGATTGAGGATCGGGTTGAGGCGGGGGAAAGCTTGAAGCGGATTGAAGTTTTCTTGGTTTTGTTGCTTTTGGTTGGGGCGATGACGGCGGCGGCTCAGACGAATGGCGCTTTGGCGGTTTTGCAAACAGTTGGCCAAACGACCGTGATCAGTGGCCCTGGACTCCACGACATCAACGATCCCGTGGGCGAGGCGAGGGAGACGCGCAGCTGGGAGTACGGGCCGTTCATCAACTGGGGTACCGGCGTGGGCGACCGGGCAAACTACAAGTTTCTCTGGGGCGGATTTCAATTGTCCAAGATTATCTCGCCGGTGGTACACGCGGGAATCCTGAGCGGGCAATTTGAGTTTGGAGGCGAGATCATGCCTCTGTGGCAGGCGTACACGCCGCCGCCGCATTTGGAGGAGTTGACCTGCGAAACTCCGACGGGCCAGTTCTACAGCTGCGATCTGCCGTTTGGGGGTGGAACGTTCCGCGGCGTGAGCATCGAGCCGGTGATTTTTCGCTGGAACTTTCTGACCAGATCACGGCGCATTCAGCCATGGTTTCAGGCGGCGGGCGGGGTGATTTATACGACGCATAAGTTTCCGCCGAATCTCATGAGCAACAACAACCCGGCCCTCGGGCCGATCATCGACGGTGGCACGTGCGTGTGGAACTTCTCGCCGCAGGGCGGCATTGGCGTGCACTACTTTCTAAAGTCGAAGCGCTCGATCGATCTGGGTGTGAACGCGGTTCATATCTCTTCCGCCTCGCTGGGCGACCGAAACCCTGGGGTGAACGCCAGCATTCAGATTCAGGCGGGATATACGTTCTGGACACGATAGAAGCAGCCGTTTGCTGTCACCTTTTGGCAATTCACCAGGCCTGCTGAGTCGACGCGAACACCAGCTTGCGCCTGGATTCGCGAAGTTTCTGGGCCGGCAAACGTGAGCAACCAACCATGAACTGTGAACTGCCAGCGGCGAAAGGCAAGAGAGCGGGGCGCGAATGAGCGGAACGATCGTCGAGTGCGTGCCCAATTTTTCCGAGGGCACGGATGCCGGCCGCGTGGAAGCCATTGTCGCTGCCATGCGCGTGGAGGGAGTGCATCTGCTGGATTGGTCGATGGACGCGGACCATAACCGCTCGGTGGTAACGATTGCGGGAGAGCCGGCCGCCGTGGTGGAAGCAGCGGTGCGGGGAGCGGGCAAGGCAGTGGAGCTGATCAATCTTACGCGCCAGCAGGGAGTTCACCCGCGTATCGGCGCAGCGGACGTAATTCCGTTCGTCCCGGTGAGGGGGATCAAGCTGGAGCAGTGCGTCATGCTGGCGCGGCACGCGGGGCTCGAGATCTGGCGGCGATTTGGTGTGCCGGTCTACTTCTACGAAGCGGCCGCGGCACGGCCGGACAGAAAAAACCTGGAAGACATTCGTCGAGGTCAGTTCGAAGAGCTGAGGGATGCAGCGCAGAAGGACCCGTCGCGGCGACCGGACCTGGGCGGGCCGGAGCTTCATCCCACGGGCGGGGCCAGCGTAGTGGGTGCACGCAAGTTCCTTGTTGCCTATAACATCTATTTCAATTCGTCCGACGTTGCCATGGCCCGCGCGATTGCCAAGGAGATTCGTGCTGCATCGGGGGGATTGAAGGGGGTAAAGGCAATGGGGGTGCTGGCCCACGGGCGCGCGCAGCTTTCCATGAATATCACCGATTTTGAAGCCACGCCTCTGTCGGCAGTTCACCGCAAAGTGGGCAGCCTGGCGGAGCGGCACAAGACTCAGTTGGACGAGGGGGAGGTTATCGGGCTGATTCCCGAGGCTGCATGTGAGCGCGATAGCGAGTGGATGCGTCAATTAAGTGAGTTCGACGAGCAAACCAAGATCCTGGAAAGGCGACTCGAACATCCGCTCAAGTGGCCAAAGTAACTATGCCCAGGTTGCCGGGAAGCAGTTGATCGGTACAATAACATGAGGACGCCCAGGCACAGATTAGGCGAAGAGATGTGAGTGTTTCAGCCGCAGAAGACGAAGTGGGCGGCAATTAGCCAAGGCGGAATCGATTTCCGGAGGGTTAAGTTGAAGAAGTTGGTGAAGATTTCGATTGCAGCGATGATGCTGGCAGCGGTGGTGCCAGCCCCTGCAGCACAGCTTTCGACGGATGCGCGCAGCTCAATTCCGCACGACGTGCAGCAACTGGTGGTTATCGACTATCGCGCGATGCAGAATTCGACGGCGGCGATGAACCTGCGTAACCGCGTGGAGCCGCCGGAACTGAAGCAGTTCGACGAGGCGCTGAACAAGTTCACGCTGAAGCCGGTTCTGCCATCGGGGAAGCCGAGCCCGAACCAGGGCGAGCCCATCGATCAATATGTGGACGAGCTGGCGTTTGCATTGTTCCGGCCTACGCCCGGCAGCGATGCGCTGCAGTCGGTGGGAATTGCGCAGGGACAGTTCCCGACCGAGGATATTCTGGCGAGCTTCAAAGCGCAGAAGATTAAGCCCACGATGGTGCGGGCCAGCAGCTTGTTCCCTATGACAAAAACGGGCATGGTGCTTTGTTTCGTCGATCCGTCGACGATGGTCTTCGGCAGCAAGGAATCCGTGACCAAGGCGTTGGACGCGCGGGACGGAATGGCTGCCAGCATGCTGACCAACAATTCGATGATGGACGCCATGCAGAGCGTGGACTCCAGTTCGCTTTGGAGCATCCTGGACAACCAGGGCACGCAGACCATGATGAAACAGCTGCTGGGAGAGGCGGGGTCGGTCACCGACTTTGACAGCGTGAAGCAGCGGCTCGAGGCTTCGTGGTACGCCATGGACTTTACGCACGGCGTGAGGTTCGATTTGACCATTCAGACCGGCGACTCGTTTGCGGCAGCGACGATTTCTTCGCTGCTGTCAGCGGCGGTCATGCTGAGAAAGATGACAGGATCGGACAGCGAGAAGCAGGCGCTGAACGAGACTTCGATCGACTCGAACTCGGGAAAGCTGGAGGTTCATTTTGCGGCCTCGGATTCCGAATTCACTGCGCTGTTGCAGTCTCCGCTGTTCCAGACGATGGTTCACTGAATGATTCAGGCGCCTCGCTAGAGGCGCGCGTGAAGGAGTGAATCTCTTGCCCATTCAGCCCAGGGGCGGCATTCAGAGGGGTTCGACAATCCACGTACCCGTTTCTTGATGAATGCGCCGCCCGCGCTTGAGCCTTGTAGTGGTGCAATCGCCGATCGAGTGTAGCCGCCCATTTTATTTTCAAAGTGAGTTTGCGAAGACGCGCTTCGCTCACCCGGGGCGCGCAGAGCGCTCGTGGCTTACCCCTGCGGCACGAGTTGAGGCAGGAACTGGGCTTTGCCGCCGGGCAAAAGGACGATTCTCAGCTGACCCTGCTGGCGCTCAACGAGCGTGGGGCCGGTAATCCGGATTTGCTTGTTGCCCGCGCCCATGTAGGAGATTTTGAGCGGGCCGCTGCCATTCACCTGGAAGCGATAGTGATATATGGAGCCTGAGGCGATGCGGTCGGCGCCAAAGCTGGCGCTGGGGTAGTCAACCTCAAGAAGCTGAATGTCGAGTCCGGTGCGGTTCTCGATGGTCGAGTCGATGTGGTAGGAGTGGCAGGCGGCGAGGGCGAGTGCGGCGGAGAGAGCAAGACAGGCCCACATTGTTGAGCACGGCGCTCGTTTGTGGATCAGTTTCAATGCAAACATTCCTCAGGGGCTAAAGCCCCGATTCAATTCTCTGGTGTGTGGCCTGGCTAAAGCCGCGCCCTTGTTACAAAGCCCCTTCGATCGAGTTTCTCGGCAAGCTGAGAAGTCGCGCCCTTTCAAAAACATGCTCCGACTGGCAGCTGTCGCTCACTTTTCTTCTGTACTTTCTGTTGGCGCGGAGTCTGGCGGAGCTGAACCGGGAAGGTGCTTCGCGATTGTCTTTTCGAGGCGGTCGAGACGGCGGGCGAGCTCGGGAAGACGCTGGAAGATGGCCACGGCACGCAACCAGATGCGATTGTCAAAGCCCGGCGAGCCGGAGATCATTTTGCCCGGCGGAACATCGTGTGAAACAGCCGATTGGGCGGTGAGGATAACGCCGTCGCCGACGGTACAGTGGCCGGCGATACCCACCTGGCCGGCGAGAATCACATTATTTCCAATCACCGAGGAGCCGGCGAGGCCGGTTTGCGCGCAGATCAGCGAATCTTTTCCGATCGTGGATCCGTGGCCGACCTGAACGAGGTTATCGATTTTGCTTCCGTCGCCGATTTCGGTTTGGCCGACGGTGGCGCGGTCAATTGTGGCGTTGGCCTGCACGTCGACGTGGCTGCCGATGCGGACGGGGCCGGATTGCGGAATTTTTTCCCAGTGACCTTCGGCGTTCTTGGCGAATCCGAACCCGTCGCCGCCGATAACGACACCGTTCTCAAGCGTCACATAGTCGCCGAGAATGCAATGCTCGCGGACGACCGAGTGAGCATGCGCGAAGAAGTGGCTGCCAATCTGAACGCCGGGATAGAGCACGACGTGAGGCAGAATCGTGGCGTTTGCGCCGATGCGAACGTTGGGGCCGATGACGGCGTAGGCGCCGATGTGCGAGCCGGGGCCGATTTCGGCGGTGGGATCGACGACCGCAGTGGGGTGAATGCCGGGAGCGTAGGCCGGCGGCTGATAGAAGAGGCCCAGCGCGCGAGAGAAGGCGTGATAGGGATTCTTGATGCGGATCGTGGCGGCGGAGATTTCCTGGAATTCGGGCTCGACGATGACGGCCGCTGCGTGCGTGGAGCGGGCGAGGGCAGTGTATTTGACGTTGGCGACAAAGGTGATTTCGGTGGGACCGGCTTCTTCAATGCCCTTGACGCCGGTGACGTCGAGATCGGGATTGCCGCGGAGTTCCGCGCCAAGACGAGTTGCAAGTTCGCCGAGCTTCATTGAGGAAATTGTAAAGGAGCGGGAGGGGCGGTCGGCGGTTGTGGCGGGGCTTGCAG
>JASHSG010000110.1 GCA_030040935.1 Acidobacteriaceae bacterium
AAGACGCTGAGCGATCATACCAGCCAGGTTCAGGCCGCAGCCGATGACCGCACTCCCGTGACGAAACTCGATTTGGCGACGTTGGCCGCAGGTCACACCGTTTTTGTAAGGCTCGTGGTCAGCGATGCAACCGGCTCGGCGGTGAGCGACAACTTTTATTGGTGGGCCGCGGACGAAGCAAGCTTCCGCGAGCTGAATTCGCTTGCGCCCGCCACGCTATCGGCCGTGGCCACATCCGCGGCAGCAAACGGTGAGCGCGCAGTCGTGGTGCGCATCAGGAACACGGGCCGGGAGGCAGCGCTCATGATCAAATTGACACTTGAGGACGCCGCAACGGGAAAGCGCATCCTGCCCGCTTACTACAGCGACAACTACGTTTCGCTTCTGCCCGGCGAGGAACGCACGGTGAAAGTCGAGTTTCCGGCAAACGACGGAAAACCGGAGATCGGCCTGCGCGGCTGGAACCTTGCCGCGCAGACAGTTGTTGTCAACTGACGCGCCGCGAGTGAAATCGCTTTCAATGAATCACGACAGGCGCGCGGTGTTTACAGCCGCACGAACGGCGGAGCACGATCTCGACTGGAAGAACGATGCGGTTGCCCGAATGCGGCGTTTCGCCTCGCGCAATGCGGTCGAAAAGCAGGTTTGCCGCCACACGGCCCATCTCCTGCGCGGGCTGGCGGACCACGGTGAGCGGCGGCGAAGTGAACTCGGCGAGGTCGAAGTCGTCGAAACCGGCGAACGCGAGATCGCTGGGAACCCTCAAGCCGAGGCGTGAAACGGCTCCCAAGACATACCGGGTAACCAGCGTGTTCGAGGTGATGACCGCGGTGGGTGGCGTGTCGTGCTCCATCTTCAATTTCAGAATCTGCTCAGCCATTTCTTCCGAAGTGCAATCGAAGATGGGACATATTTCCAGGCCCGCGTCCTGCATGGCGCGGCGATAGCCGGCAAAGCGCGCGCTGATCGTGAAGAGACTTCGGCTGAGCGCGATGTAAGTGATATGCCGGTGTCCGTGTTCGATGAGATGTTCGGTAATGCGGCGCGATCCGATGGCGTTTTGCACGAGGACAGTGTCGATTGACGGATCAGGGACGGGTCTGTCAAAGGCCACCACCGGCGTTTTGCCGAACAGAGACCGGGCGAGGCGCGAGTGGCGGATTCGGGACGGGATCACCAGCACTCCATCCACATGCCGCTGCAGCATTTCGTCGGCTTCGGCAAACTCCGTTTCAGGGTCTTCGTTTGAGGTGGTGATGATGACCGAGTAGCCGTGCTCCCTGGCTACGGTGGTTACCGCGTGGGCGCAGCTTGCGAAGAAGGGGTCGTAAAGATAAGGAAGAATGAGTCCGATGGAGTGGCTGCGCTGACCTCGAAATGCGCGAGCCAGCACGTTGGGGCGGTACTTGAGCTGATCAATCGCAGTTTGCACCCGCACGGCAGTCTCGGCCGAGACGCGGGCTGTCCCACTGAGCACACGGGAGACGGTCATGGTGCCCACTCCCGCCAGCCGAGCAACGTCACTCATGGTGGGCTTGCGGTGCTCAACCGGAGCCAACGCTCGCTCCCTGGCTTTGCTCACAGATTTACCCGCGGGAGGCTTCGCCAATTCGATCTCTCCAGGAACAACTTGCCTTTAAACGCCCTGGCCGAACGCCCGAAGGTGAGGATTCAAGGACCCTGCAGCTCTTCAGTCTGGCTGCATTTTTGTCATATGAATCTAGCAATGTGAGAAGCCGCGCTCGTGACCGCGTGCGCAACGGTCAAAGCAGGACTATAGCAGTCTGCGCGCGCTGGAAGCAATGAAATCCGTAAGCCGGCGGCGTGAGCGCGCAACCGGCTTCGTAGGCCATCTTTGACGACCCGGCGCAATTCCAGGATCCGCTTTTCTGTTGGAGACCATGCGTCCTCACCATGCGAAACAGGCAATTATCAGACCAGTTGCATGGCGAGTTTCCATCATCGGCCCCCGCTGCGGCATCAGTGTGAACCGCGCCTGGAACGCCTTGGTGTCTCGCGCGGCGGGCAGGTCGACTCGCGGATCACCAGTTCCGGCAGTACGGACAGCATATGCGGGACAGAATTTTGGCCGCGAACCCGCTGCAAAAGCACCCGGGCAGCGATGGTGCCCATTTGATGAAGCGGCTGCCGGATGGTGGTCAGACTGGGATTATGAAATGCTGCGCTCTGAATGTCGTCGAATCCGACTACGGAGACGTCGTCGGGAACGCCGAGGCCGTGGTCGCGCAGAGCGCGAATGGCGCCGATGGCGGCAATGTCGTCATAGCAGACGATGGCCGTGAAGTCAGTCTTGCGTTGAAGCAGCTCGCATGCGGGCCCGTATCCCAGTTCCGGCGTAGACACCATGAGCTTCAGCTCAACCGTCAACTCCGGGCGAACGGCGATGCCAAATTCCCTGGCGACGGTTTTCAGGCATTCCCATCGATCATCGGCATCGGAACTGTGGCTGCCGCCGCGCATGAAGGCGATTTTCCGGTGACCAAGCTGGTAAAGATGGCGCAAGGTCAGTTCCGCCGCCCGGTGCTGGTCGAGGATTACATTAGTGATTCCAGGAATCTGGCGATGACCCGCAACCGCGACCGCCGGGATCTTGAACCGATGCTGCAAAACCGTATCGATGAGGATGAAACCCTCGACCGACCTCTCCATCAGCATGCGCGGGTACTCTTCAATCAAGTCGGGTTTGCGGCGATGACTGGCGGTGAGATAGAAATAGCCTTCTTCAATCAGAGATTCCTCGACCCCGGTAAGCACCTGCGCGGTATAGCTGTCGCTCAGCTCAGGAACCAGGACCCCGATGGAGAAGGTTTGGCGCTTGCGCAGGGAACGCGCATAGAAGCTCGGCCGGTAGTCGAATTTCGCGGCCGCATTCTTCACACGGTCGCGCGTCTCCTGCGGAATGGCACGCACCCCTGGCGCATCATTCAGCACCAGTGAAATAGTGGCCGGCGATAGGTCGAGGTACTCACCCAGAATGCGCAGGCTGACGGGCTGCCCCGGCTTCGGCTGGCGTTTTGGCTTCGTCTTTATTGCCATTTTCTTCTCTTGTAACGAGCCTCAAGAGATTAAAACAGAGGACCTCGCGGATGCGGCATCCCTGTCGGTCTTGACCTCGCGGCGTTCGAGGTGATCGTACCAAGTGAACTTGAGAATTGCCGATGACGCCAGAACGATGGCCAGGGTGATGGCGGCGCGCCTGATCTCCCAGATGACGACATACATGGGAAGCACGACCAGTGCGATCTGCCAGACGATCCCGACTGCGATGTTGAACATATCGCGCATGAAGTCAGTGTTGCGCTTGAACGTGGGGTCCTCGGCGAGGACCTTGCGATAGACAGGGCCCCACACTCCCCAGGGCCGCACCCGCCGGTAGAAGTCTTTCAATACCTCTTCGTCTTCGGGCTTGGTGAGCAGAGTACCGGCAAAACATCCGGCGAGCGAAAGAACCAGGACCAGGGGAAAGACGATCGATACATCCATATTGATGGAATAGGCGGCCAGAAGCTCACGAACCAGAGGAACCTTCGCAACCGCAGGCGGAAGCGCGAGCGCAGACACGATCCCGACGACCATGCCCCAGAAATAGCCAAATCCGTTAAATCGCCACCAGTACCACTTGAGAACGTTGGAGGCGGTGTATCCTCCCCAGAGCCCGGAGACGATCCAGACCACAACAGCATTGACTGAAGTAACATTCCATCCGATCAGAACGCCGATGACCACCACAGCGAAAGAGCTGAGATAGCTGAGGCGCACATAGGTGCGAGGCGGCGCGTCGGGTCGGATGTAACGTTTGTAGATGTCGTTGACGAAGTAGGGCGGCGCGGCGTTCACGGTGGCTGCAAAATTGGCCATGAAAGCGGCGAGCAGGCCGGAGATCAGGAATCCCAGCAAGCCCACAGGCACAAAACGCGCCAGCGCATAAGGCAGCACCAGCTCGAAATCCATATCGGCGCCCATGGCGCGGATGTTGTCACTGAAGAATGCGGCGGCCAGGATGGTAAGGCCGGCAGTAAGAAAATAGCGGGGAAAGGTGAGGACCACGTTGACCCACGCGCTCATCATGGAAGCCTCGCGCGGATTCTTTGAAGAGAGCACACGCTGCATGTCGTAGTTGGGCGCAGGGCCGGCGGCCGAGATCAGGACGCCTTTAAAAAACAGCATCATGACGAAAAAGCCGAACAGGCCATACCCGTCTTGGGCAATGCGCGTGCTGGTCGCCGGGATCAGCGCCGACCAGTCGACATTCAGGTGCCATCCGAAAAACACGTTGTCCCAACCTGCCGGGACCACCCGATGTAGAGCCTCGGGAGCTACGCGACGCATGGCAATGATGCCCACGGCGAAGCTCGCCACGGAAAGCACGCAGAACTGAACGACTTCTGTAATTACCACGCTGATCATGCCGCCCTTGATCACGTAGACTGCGGTGATCAGAATCAAAATCAGAGCGTACTGATTCGGCGACAGGTGCCAGGGAAGAAACGTGGCGGCAAACTTACCGATGCCTTTGAAACCGTAGCTGAAGAAGCCGATGATGCTGATGAATGCATAGAGGACGACAATCAGGTGCGACAGCTGCGCGCCGCGGCCATTGCCGAAACGCGTCTTGATCCATTCCGCGCCGGTCATCACCCGCGAACGGCGCAGCCACGCCGACAGGTAGACCATGAGGAAGACCTGATTGAAGGTCGGCCAGAGCCACGGGATCCACACACTTTTCAGGCCGTAAACGAACATCCAATACACCAGCAGCATTGTGCCGCTGATATCGAACATGCCCGATGCGTTGGAGAGGCCCAAAACATACCAGGGCATTTTGTTGCCGCCGAGGAAGTATGCAGTCATGTCGCGCGAGGCGTAGTGAGATACGTAGTAGCCCACCAGCACTGTCGCGATCATGTACGCCACGATGATGCCAAGATCCAACGCCTGCAAATGCATCGAAACCCTCGAATCTGCTCGTCGATCCTTCTGTCCCCGTTACCCGCCGGATGCCGCCGAGTGCAGCCGATGGAGGGCGGGATTAAAAATTGCCTAATGCAACTGCCCAGCCAGCAGGAAGACCAGATTTGCCTGCCAGTTGATGGCGATCTCGTTGCTGGCGAACGAGGCCTGCTGATCGGCGTAGTACCTTTCCGGCGGTTGTCCCGGAGGCATTGCGGCCAGCACGGGGTCCTGACGCGCGGCATTCGGTCCTCCAGACATCAACCCCGGCCAGGGCCCGGGTTGCTGGCCCGATCCGCTGGGCCGGTGATGCGGATGCAGGACCGAGTGCTCGCCGATCCCGGTCACCCACGAAAGCGAAAAGGTGTTGCGGCCGAGCAGATAGTGCAAATCCTCGCGCGCCGTATTTACGAAATCGGGGTCTGGCGCGATTGCGTTGGCGATCATCAGGTCCATGCCATACTGTGCGGCGATGCCGTTCGAGCCCCAGACGAAATCCGTCGGCTTGAGGCTCACGTGGTACGGATTGGCGGCGGTGCTCTTCACGATAGCGCGCGCTGCCTTCAACATTCGACTCCGGATTGCCGCCCGCGCCTTGGCATCTGCGTCTTTCCGCTGGGAAAGAACGTAAGTCCCCAGCGCCATTGGGCCCAGGGTGCTCCAGTTCTCGGCGGGCGGTGAATCGAGGCCGGAGAGATACGCGGCGTAGTGATTGAGGAAGAATCGGTGAAAGGCGCTCTCGCCCGTGGTGCGCCAAAGCTCGGCGGCCGCCCACAGTCTTTCATCCGCGCAGTTCGAGTCGCCGTACTCCCCGGTCGAAATGCCCGGAGGATTTCTGAATGTTACGTTGGGATACTTTTCCGTCCATTGCCATGAGCGACGAGCCGCTTCGAGGGCGAGCGCCGCAAAGTGGGGATCGTAGGGCCTGTAAACGCGAGCCGCGATCGCTGCCACGGCGGCCAGATCGGCGGTTGCGCAAGTGCTTTTGTAGGGCGCTGAGCCGGTCCCGATTACCTCACTGGGCAAGGTGTCTTTGTCGGGAGCGATGAAGTCTGGAAAGTGCGTGCTCGTCTGCTTATGCCAGGCGCCACCGTCGGTGTCCTGCATCTTGAGCATCCATCTCAGATTCCAGCGGACTTCATTCAGGATGTCGGGAGTGCCGTTTCCGGTCTCGGGAATCCTGAGCTGAATTGGATTGAGCCGGGGCCCATAGATTTCCCATGCCCACAGCAGCGTCCCTGTTGCAACGCCGGAGTTGACCATGTAGCGGCCGTAGTCGCCGGCATCGTGCCAGCCGCCAATGTTGTCGCGGGGCCCAGACTTGCCCGAACTGGGATCGAACTCACCGTGAATGTGGCAGGCCGCATGGGAATATCCGGGAAACTCCGGCCCGAGATCAACGGCCGTTCCGCAGCGTTGCCCATAAAAGCTGCGCATCACCAGGTAATAAGCCCGCTCGAAGACATTCCTGTCCACGCTAAAGGTCCAGCTCTTTCCTACCCCGGGGATCTGGATGTAATAGCTTCCGGCGCGCCGCAGCCGGGAGAAGTCCGCCGTCTCGACCGTGTCGCCCGAGAGCGGATCGGTTGCAGCCGGTCCAAGAAGGCCGCGGAGAGCCAGCCGCCCATCGCTCGACCGCCGGATCTCAAAGGTCTTCGCGGGACTGGTCACGAAAGCAATCTTGACCGCGCCCGTAAGGTATCCCACCTGATCGACCTTGATGGCCGCGGTCGGACTCTCGGCCCCATAAAGAAGAAGTGCGGGACAAAAAGCCAGCCACGTTAGGCGCATGCAGAAACTGCGAGGACGACGGTCTCGCCGGCTTCCGTTCCATGAGCGCGCCGCATCTGTCATTGGCTTCAGCCGCCCCGTTCGGGCGGAAAGACGGACCAGTCTCTCACATCCGCATACGCCGCGGCAATGAATTCTTGGGCACGGCGGCGGCGCCCCTGAAATATTCTTGTTGCCCTTCCATCGGTTCGGCTATAATCGCGGTTCGCTTTCACCCGCAAAGGATTCGCTCTGCAAAAACGTTTCAGCATATTCCAGCGAGGTGCTGCTGTCCTCGCTCCCCGGTTCGGGAAGGGTATTGACTATGCAGTTCGGATACTTTGACGACCGGAACCGAGAGTATGTGATCACGAGGCCGGATACGCCGCTGCCGTGGATCAA
>JASHSG010000111.1 GCA_030040935.1 Acidobacteriaceae bacterium
CCGCCTGCAAGCTCGGGCCTGCCACGGAGCTCGCCCGCTTCAAGGGCGCCGTGCTCGATCGCGCAACTTTCCGGCATCCGTTTCTGGATCGCTCGGTCCTGGGCGTTCTGGCCACCTACGTAACCGCCGACACCGGCACTGGCGCCGTCCATACCGCGCCAGCTCACGGCGTCGATGACTTCTATACCGGCCAGCGCTACGGGCTCGATCCCACCTCCCGTGTCGATGCCGGCGGCCACATTCACTTCGATCCGGATTCCTGGCACGGGGCCCAGCCGCCGGCTTACGACGGCCTCACCGTGTGGAAGGCGAATCCCGTTATCGTCGCCATGCTCGAAGAGCGCGGCGCCCTCATGGGCGGCTCCCAGCTTGAACACTCCTATCCCCATTGCTGGCGCTGCCACCATCCCATCATCTTCCGCGCCACCGAGCAGTGGTTCATCTCTCTCGAAACGTCAATCAACCGCGCCGATGGAAGCGAGGCGACTTTCAGGAATCTCGCTATCGAGGAGATCGACAAAGTCGTCTGGGACCCGGCCTGGGGCAAAGAGCGCATCACCAACATGATTGCCACGCGCCCCGACTGGTGCATCAGCCGCCAGCGCATCTGGGGCGTGCCGATTGCCGTTTTCATGTGCGAGGGCTGCGGCAAGCCGATCATCGACGCGAGCCTAAACCGGAAAATCGTCGATCTGTTTGAGCGCGAGGGTGCCGAGGCGTGGCACACGGCGCCGGTCGAATCTCTTTTGCCGGCGGGCGTTCGGTGCGCGCAGTGCCGCGGCACATCGTTCCGCAAAGAAACCGACATTCTCGACGTCTGGTTCGATTCCGGCGTGAGCTGGTTCGCGGTCTGCGAGTCGGATCCCGACCTTCGCTCTGCCTATGCTCTGTTCCAAAAGGGGGAAGGGCAGGAAGCCCCCGAGGTGCTCTACCTTGAGGGCGGCGACCAGCATCGCGGATGGTTCCATTCGTCGTTGCTGACGTCAGTGGCCCTGCGCGGGCGCGCGCCCTACTCACATGTGGCTACGGCCGGCTGGACGCTCGACGAGCAGGGCCGCGCCATGTCGAAATCGCTGGGCAACGGCGTCGATCCGGTCGATATCGCCAACCGCATGGGCGGCGAGATCGTGCGCCTGTGGGTCGCTTCAGTCGACTTTCGCGAAGACATGGCCGCCAGCGAGAACCTGATGCAGCGCTGCGCCGAGCTCTACAAGAAGGTGCGCAATACGTTCCGATTTCTGCTGGGAAATCTGCACGGATTCGACCCCGCGCGGGATCGCGTGGCCGAAAGGGAGTTGTTGCCGCTCGACCGGTATATGCTGGCGCGCACGCGCGATCTCGCAGAGAAGATTCTCGGCTGGTACGAGGCATTCGAGTTTCACCGCGTTTACCATGCGGTGAACGAATTCGCCATCGTGGACCTGAGCGCATTTTATCTCGATGTGCTGAAGGATCGCATGTACACCTTTGCGCCCACGAGTCATGCGCGGCGCTCCGCGCAGACGGTCCTGTGGCAGATTATCGAGGCGCTGGTGCGGCTGGTCGCGCCGGTTCTTACCTTTACCGCCGACGAAGTGTGGGAGCATCTGCCGGTTGTCGATGGCCGGCCGGCTTCGGTTCATCTGGCGCAGTTTCCCAAGCCGGAAGAGATTTTTTCGGAGGATCCGGCGGCGTCCATCGCCGAGTGGGGGACGTTAATGAAGGTTCGGGATTGGGTGATGAAGGAACTAGAGGACAAGCGGCAGAACAAAAAAATCGGCAAGTCGCTCGAAGCAGAGGTTGAGATTGCTGCAAATCCAGAGTTAGAGAAACTCCTGAATAAGTATGAGTCGCATTTGGCGGAACTATTCAACGTTTCGAAGGTGAGCCTCGTTCCAGCCATCATCGACTTCCCAGATGTCTGGCAAGTTGATGGGAACGACATCGCGGTAAGGGCTCACCAGGCCTCAGGCACAAAGTGCAATCGCTGTTGGCGATATACCGAGGACACTACGGAATACGGTTCCTGGCATGACGTGTGTGCGCGTTGCAGATCAATGCTCGTAGAAATGGGCATCGAGCCGCCTGTCACGGAGGCCGCGAAGTGAGCCGGCTCGCAAACTGGCCGCGGCCGCGAAGGCTTCCCTGGTTGCTTCTGATTTCCGCGCTGGTCATCGTGGCCGACCGCCTCACCAAGAACTGGGTCTCCACCCACATCCGACTGGGCGGCGCCATCCCCATCATCCCGCGCGTCCTGCGCATCACCCACTGGACCAACGAAGGCGCGGCCTTCTCCCTGTTTGCCGATACTGCTTCGCCGCATCTGGTGCGCTGGGCTCTGATTGCATTCACGCTCACCGCCGCGAGCGTGATTTTTGTCGTGCTGCTCCGCTTGGGCGATCGATTCACACTTACCGCCGTCGCGCTCGCCCTCATCCTGGGTGGAGCGCTTGGCAACGTTCACGACCGTATCGTCTACGGTTCCGTGGTCGACTTTATCGAGGTCCACATCTTCACCTACCACTGGCCCGACTTCAACGTGGCCGACTCGTCGGTCGTCATCGGTGCCTGCCTGCTCTTCCTCGACTCGGTGCGCCCGCAGCGCAAAGCCTCGCACTGATCCAGCTGCGTTACACCCGCAGCGTGCGCCTGAGTCATGCCGGTATAATTGGTCGGACCACCGCGCCTCATCCGGAGCCTTCTCGATATGTCTTCCGAAAGCGGCGACTCTCAGGCTGCTATCGCCGGCGCACGACCCGCAGATCGAATGTCGCACCAGCGATGGGTGATTTGTGCGCTGTTGTTTCTGGCCACGGTGATCGCCTACGTCGACCGCGGTGTGCTCGCCTACATCAAGAAATTCCTCGAAGGCATCATCCCCGGCTTGAACGACGTCAACTACGGATTCATTCTCGCCGCGTTTCAGGCGGCGTATGCCATTGGCATGGTGGTAGCCGGCGGCCTCACTGACAAGCTGGGCACGCGGAAGGCATTCGCTATCGCCATCAGCATCTGGAGCGTCGCGGCCATGCTGCCCGGCGCGGCTTTTTCCGTCGTCACCTTCGGCATCGCGATGTTCCTTCTCGGCTTGGGCGAGGCGGCCAACTTTCCCGCCTGCATCAAGACGGTCGCGGAGTGGTTTCCCCGGCGCGAGCGGGCTTATGCAACCGGCATTTTCAACTCCGGCGCCAATATCGGCAATATCGTGGTCCCGCTCGTGGTGCCTTTTCTGGTGGCACGATTCAGCTGGCGCGGGGCTTTCGTTGTCACCGGCGCAATGGGCGTCGTTTGGCTGGTGTTCTGGCTCATCATTTATCGCCGGCCCGAAGAACATCCGAGAGTCTCGAAAGCCGAGCTCGCGCTGATCCTGAGCGACCCTCCCGAAAAAATCGAGAAGGTTCCCTGGAGCCGCGTGCTGCCCTGCAAGGAGACCTGGGCTTTTGCCATCGGCAAGTTTCTCACCGACCCGATTTGGTGGTTTTATCTCTTCTGGCTGCCGCTCTACCTTCAGACCACATTCCATTTGTCGCTCCGCGGATGCCAGCTGCCGCTCGCCGTGGTGTATGCGATCTCGATCGTGGGCAGCGTGTATGGAGGAGCGATTTCGGCCGCGCTGATGAAGCGCGGTATGAGCCCGAATGCCGCGCGGAAGATCGCCATGCTGATCTGCGCTCTTTGCATTGTGCCGGTCTTCTCCGCGCCCTTCATTCACAGCCTGTGGACGGTCGTGGCGGTTGTGGGCCTGGCCACCGCCGGACATCAGGGTTGGTCAGCGAATGTGTTCACATTGCCCTCCGACATGTTTCCCAAAGCTGCAGTGGCAAGCGTGGTTGGCATCGGCGGCATGGCGGGAGCAATTGGCGGCGTGCTTCTGCAGCCGGCGACGGGATTCATCGTCAGCCTGACGCACAGCTATCTGCCCTTGTTCGTTGTGGCGTGCCTCGCTTATCCCATCGCGCTGCTGGTGATTCATGCCATCTCGCCCAGGATGGCGCCAGCTCCCCTGAACTAGCGTGCCATGCAAGAATCGAACGATGCATCGGTGCTCGAAGATTCATCGTCGCCCGCTGCGCCGCAGTCTCACGTGCGGCCATAAGCAACCGGCCATTTCGCATGAATTTCCATGAGGTTTCAATGAGGATTCCCTTCTCTCGCTTTTCCGCACACCCCGCGTTCGCCGCCGCGGCGGTTAACATCTGCCTCGTTCTGTGGCCGCTCCAATCCCTCAGCCAGCGTCTGCCAGCCACCGTCGTTCCCACGCACTACACTCTCGCGTTTGCCCCCGATCTTAAAGCGGCCACTTTCTCGGGGGATGAATCAATTGACGTGAACATCAGCCAGCCCACGCAGTTAATTACCTTGAATGCGATCGAGATCAAATTCGAGAGCGCAGATATTCAATACCGGGACGGAGGCATCCAGACAGGATCGGTAAGTCTCGATACCGAAAGACAGCAAGCCACGCTCGCCTTCCCGCGAACCATCCCCGCCGGCGATGCCACGCTTCACATCCGGTTTACGGGAATCCTCAACAACGAACTGCGCGGCTTTTATCTTTCCAAAACTGCTCGCCGTAGCTACGCGGTCACACAGTTTGAAGCCACCGATGCGCGCCGCGCCTTTCCCTGTTTCGACGAGCCGGCCTTCAAGGCAACCTACGACATCTCGCTGATCATCGACGCTGACGACACAGCAATCTCGAACACCGCCATTGTGTCCGACACGCCAGGCCCCGGCGCAAACAAACACACAGTGGTCTTCGGGACCACGCCCAGGATGTCAACCTACCTGGTCGCGCTCCTCGTCGGCGACTTTCAGTGCACCGGCGCGCGCCAGGATGGTGTGGACATCCGCGTGTGTGCCACACCCGACAAGGTCGAGCTCACACCTTTCGCGCTCGGCGTTGCCAAATTCGCCCTGCACTATTACGACGACTACTTTGGCATTCACTATCCGCTCAAGAAGCTCGACTTCATCGGCGTTCCCGACTTTGAGGCCGGCGCCATGGAGAACTTCGGCGCCATCACCTTCCGCGAAACCGACCTTCTCGTCGACCCAAAAACCGCTTCCATTGCCGTCCAGCGCAACGCGGCTGTCGACATCACCCACGAAATGGCCCACCAGTGGTTTGGCGACCTGGTCACGATGCAGTGGTGGGACAACATCTGGCTCAACGAGGGCTTTGCCACGTGGATGGAGGCCAAACCCGTGGCCGCGATGCATCCTGAGTGGAATATGCCCGAGGAGGTTGAGATCGACGAGCAGAACACTCTCGACACCGACGCGCAGCCGACTACGCGCGCCATTCGCGCCAAAGCTGACACGCCTGACGAAATCGACGAGATGTTCGACGACATCGCTTACGGCAAGGCCAGCGACGTGCTGCTCATGGTGGAAAACTACGTGGGCACGGAAACTTTTCGCAAGGGCGTGCAGGCCTATCTGAAGGCGCATGAATACGCCAATGCCACGGCGGAAGACTTTTGGAATGCACAGGCTGAAGTGAGCGGGGAACCGGTTGACAAGATCATGGAATCGCTGATTGTGCAACCGGGCGAGCCGATTCTGAGTTTCGACGAGCCGCAAAACGGCAATGTACGGATTGCGCAGGAGCGCTTCTTTCTGAACGCCGGCACAAAAATCGATCCCGATCAGGCGTGGACACTGCCGGTTTGCTTCAAGGCAGACGCTGGCGCGCATGCGTGCGACCTGCTTTTGATGGCCGCAGCGAAATTCACCGATTCCGCTTCGCCGCCGTTCTTCGCAAATGCCGGAGGCACGGGCTACTACCGCACCTCCTATGCGAACAGCGATAGGCTTGCGCTGGCCGCGCACGCGGAATCCGATCTGACGCCGGTGGAGCGCATCAGCCTGCTCGGCGACACGTGGGCTCTGGCGCACGCGAATCGCCTGGACGTGAGCAACTATCTGGATTTGGCCGCGGCTCTCAAGGCGGACTCAAATGCAGAAGTTGTCTCGAGCGCCGCAGGGAAAATCGCCACCATTGCTGACCAAATCGCATCAACAAAGGACGAGCGCAACGAATTGGCGGCATGGATTCGCCGCAACTATGGCCCCGAGTACGCGAAACTCGGCGCGCCCTCAACCGGCGACTCGCCCAACACGCTTGAGCTCCGGACGCATCTGCTCGATCTCCTCGTGACGCAGGGAAACGACGCGGACCTTAAGGCACAAGCGCACAGGATTGCCGAGAAGTTTCTCGACGATCCCTCGGCCGTCGATCCAACACTCTCACACGCGGCGCTCGAGGCCGCGGCCGCAAACGGAGATGCGGCGCTCTTTGACCGGCTGCAGAAGGTGTATGAAACCTCCGCCGATCCTGCGCTGCAGGAGGGCGCACTACGATTGCTCGTCCAGTTTCACGAGCCCGCGCTGCTTGAGCGCGGGCTCGAATATTCAGTTTCCGACAAAGTCCGGAATCAGGACACCGCCCTTCAGCTTCGGAGGGGCCTCCAAAGCCCGCAAAACCGCGACCAGGTGTGGCAATTCATCAAATCGCATTGGGATGCGGTCGAGGCCGACCTGACGACCGACCTCGGCGCATACCTCGTAAGCGCTACCGGGAACTTTTGCACGGATGCGGCGCGCAACGATGTGAAGACTTTCTTCGCAACGCATCCGGTTCCCGCTTCTGACATGGCGCTCAAGCACGCCCTTGAGAGTATTGACGGCTGCGTGGAACTGCGGCGTCTGCAGGAGCCGAATTTGAACGCGTGGCTGGCCGCGCAGGGCGGCCTGTAGGAAGTCAGTACATTGCTGGAGCGCCTTAGAGCTTCCGCAGCCGCTCGCAGGCTTCGTCGAGCTCGGCATCCCGCTTGGCAAAGCAGAAGCGCATTAAGTTTTCGCCTCGGCCTTTGCGGAAGAACGCCGAACCGGCTACCGCGGCCACGCCGGTGGCGCTTAACAAGTGCCGCGCTTTTTCCGCGGCCGTCTTGCCGGGCAAGCGCTCGACCCTGGCCATAATGTAGTAGGCGCCGGGAGGCATCGAGGGTTCCATGCCCGCTTCCGTGAGGGCCGCAAGCAGCCGGCCGCGCTTTGATTGGTGGTCCGCTGCCAACTGCGTATAGAAACTTGGCGGCAACTGCTCCAGGCCTGCTGCGGCGCCTGCTTGCAGCGGCGCAGGCGCGCAAACGTAGGTTAAATCGTGAAAATGCGCCATGGTGGGCATCCAGCGCGCGTCGGCGGCGGCGTAGCCGATGCGCCACCCGGTGATCGAAAACGTCTTGCTGAAACCTGAAACCACAATCGTGCGATCGCGCATGCCGGCGAGCGTCGCCGGGCAGATGTGCCGTGCGCCATCGTAGACAAAGTACTCGTAAATCTCGTCGGTTATCAGGAAAAGATCGTGCTCGATGGCCAGTTGAGCTACGGCCTGGAGCTCGCGCAGAGTGAAAATTTTGCCGGTCGGATTGGCGGGGGTATTCAGCAAAATGGCGCGTGTGCGAGGAGTGACCGCCGCGCGCATGGCGTCGACGTCGAGTTCCCAGTCCGGCTCCGCCAGCGCCACCAGCACTGGCTCAATGCGCAACGAATCGAGCGTGTGCACGTGATAGCCGTAGAAAGGCTCGAAGACCAGCACTTCATCGCCAGGATCGAGCAGCGCCATGGCCGCGGCGTGCAGGCCGGCTGTCGCGCCGGAGGCTACCATCACTTCGTTGTCGCCGTCGTAAACCAGCCCGTAATCGCGTTCTTGCTTGGCCGCGATGGCCTCGCGCAGGCGCGCTATGCCGTCGCATCGGGTATAGATGTTTTGCCCTTCGCGGATGGCCTCAGTTGCCGCGGCCTCCACTACCTCCGGCACCGGCGTGTCGCACACGCCTTGCGCCAGATTGATGCCGCCGATGCGATCGCATTCGGTCGTCATGGCGCGGATTTCCGACTGCAGCGTCTTCGGCGCGAGCGCGCTCAGGCCAAGACGCGACTCAAATCTGGTGGCTTCGGTGGAGGTGCCTGGCAAGGGAAGATCCTTTCCAGTCATTTTACATTTTGGGTCTGGCATTCCGGGGCGGGAACGTGGCGTGAGCCTGATCGCAGCCAAAGGCGGCTCAGGCATAGTATCGTGCTGGGAGAATCGATGCACGAACTATCCATCGCGGCCAGCATTGTGGAGGCGGTCACCGAATCGGCCGCCGCCTATCCCGGCGCGCGCGTCACAAAAGTACGGCTGCGAGTCGGCGCCCTCGCGTCGATCGTTGAGGACGCGCTGCAATTCTGCTGGGACCTGGCCTCGGAAGGCACGCCGCTAGCCGGCGCGGCGCTGGTCATCAAAATGCTGCCGGTGATCGTGCATTGCGACGCCTGCGGCGCGGATTTCGAGATCGAAGGTGTACAAACCCTTCGTTGCCCGCGATGTGGTCAGCTGGCCGCCGGCATCAGCCAGGGACGCGAGCTGGAAATCGAATCGATCGAACTGGAGGAACCGGAGATCGCGGAGCCGAAAATGCACCAGGCGAAACCGGTTGAGGAGCAGGCATGACGACGCGAATTGTTGAGCTGCGGCGCGGAATTTTGAAGAAGAACGATGAACTGGCAGCGGGACTTCGCCTGCGTTTTACGTCGGCCGGAGTGCTGGTGCTGAATCTCGTTTCCAGCCCCGGCACGGGCAAAACCGCCTTTCTCGAACTCACGCTTCGCCGCCTGCGCGAGCGCCTGGCCAAGGCCGCTGCCTTGGTGGGAGATCTCGAAACCGACAACGACGCGCGCCGGCTGGCGGCCAGCGGCGCGCCGGTGCGCCAGATCAATACTCATGGCATTTGCCACCTCGACGCGGAGATGGTTACAAGGCATCTCGAGGGTTGGGAGGAGGTCTCGCTCGCGGATCTCGACTATCTCTTCATCGAGAATGTCGGCAATCTGGTGTGTCCATCCAGCTACGACCTGGGCGAGCGCATTCGCGTCGCGCTCCTCAGCGTGACCGAAGGCGAGGACAAGCCGCTCAAGTATCCGGGGCTTTTCAACTCGTCCGATGCCGCCGTCATCACCAAAATTGATCTGGCAGCTCCCTGCGGCTTCAACCGCGAACTGGCGCTAAGGAACATCAACGAGATTTGCCCCGGCATTCGCATCTTTGAGACTTCGGCCAAAACCGGCGCCGGCATGGACGAATGGCTTGCCTATCTCGCCGAGGTGGCGCGATCTTCCTAAGCGAGAATTCGGCCCGGACATTCCTGGCTTATCCGGCGCAGGACGTTGCGCAAGGCGCGCCTGAAGCAGTACCTTTTTGCTGAGGTCGGTACGTCACAATGGGCCCCTTGGAGTTCCCCGGGCAGGACATGGCCGCGACGCCGGATGTTAAGCAAAGTTCCGCACAAAATCTAACCGAGCGGCTGTTTGAGTTTTCGCCGGATGCCATCCTCATCACTGACCAAAATGGCGTGATGCGATCTGCGAACCCCCGCGCCGAGGAGCTGTTCGGCTACAGCGCAGGAGAGTTGATCGGGCAGCCGGTCGAGATCCTGATTCCTGAGCGTTTCCGCGATGGCCATCCGCGCCATCGAGAGAACTACAGCGCGCATCCCCGGACTCGCCAGATGGGCGCAGCCCTTAATCTCTTCGGCCTGCGCAAGAATGGCGCTGAATTCCCCGTCGACATCATGCTCAAGCCGATCGGGATCGAAAGCGGCCACCTCATTGTTGCCTTCATCCGTGACGCCACCGAGCAGCGCGCTGCGCAGGAGGCGCTGCGGCTGAATGATCTGCGCCTGCGCTCCATTGTCGAGAGCATCGGCGAGTATGCCATCTATCTGCTCGATCGCGACGGCTGTGTGCTCACCTGGAATCCCGGCGCCGAACGCATCAAGGGCTATCGGGCCGACGAAGTCCTTGGACTGCACTTCTCGCGCTTCTTTACGCAGGAGGATCAGGAGCGCGGCAGACCGGCCGAGCTGATGCGTCACGCCGCAGCCAGGGACCGCGTTGACGATGAAGGCTGGCGTGTGCGCAAGGACGGTTCTCGCTTCTGGGCCAACATCGTCATCACCGCCATCCGCAACAGCGACGGCGAAGTCACCGGATTTGCCAAGGTGACCCGCGACATGACGGACCGCAAGCGCGCTGAAGAGGCATTGATCTTGCAGCTCAGCGGGGCGCTCCTGGCAAATATGGATGCGGAGAAGCTGCTGGAGGCCATTTCGGCATCCCTCCGCGAGGTAATTCCACACGACAACGCGGGTTTGGTTCTTCATGACCCGGCGGCCGACGACATGGTGGTGCAGTTTCTTGGAGGAACCGGCGCGGACGCATTTCAGGGCGAACTTCGCGTTCCCATCGATGGCTCGCTATCGGGAATTGCGTTTCGCACGCGCGAGCCGGTTCTGCTCGATAGCATCGCCAAAGCGACCTATGGACCGGAGACGCTTAATTACCTCAGACAAATGGGCATGCAGTCCGGCATCTGGGTTCCGCTGGTTCACGAGGGAAACACGCTGGGAGCTCTATCGGTGGTGAGCCGGAAGGAAGGGTCCTTCGGGCAGCGGGAAGTCGAGATGCTGGTCAAGATCGCAGCGCAGGTGGCAATGGCGGTCGATAATGCCATGGCATTCCGCCGCATTGCCGAGTTGCGCGACCGGCTCAAGCAGGAAAAACAATATCTCGAAGAGGAGATCAACGTCGAGCATCAATTCGACGATATCGTGGGTGAAAGCACCGGTTTGCGCAATGTGCTGCGCCAGATCGAGACCGTCGCACCTACCGACGCCACCGTTCTCATCCAAGGCGAGACCGGAACCGGAAAAGAACTCCTGGC
>JASHSG010000112.1 GCA_030040935.1 Acidobacteriaceae bacterium
CCGACAATTTGGGATCGTTCAGGTTGCGAGCGATCGCCTGCTTGATAATCTCCTGCTGGTACTTCAATGCGCTCTGCGCGCTGATCAACGCCTGCTGATCCGTGGCCACGCTCGATTCCGCGTTCACAACGTCCAGCGGCGCCATGGTCCCGATCTGCAGCTGCTTTTTGTTGTCGCTCAGCAGTTGGTTGCTCTGGTCCAGTGCGCGCTCCTTGGCTTGTACGTCCTCGTAGGCCTGCACCAGCCCCCAATAGATCGTCTCCACCTGGTCCACGGTGTAGAGAATCTGTTGCCGGAACGAGGAGTCCGTGATGCGCCGGTCGTTCAGCGCCTGGTACATGAAGCGCTTGTTGACCCGGATGCCCGCTCCTTGCAGCAGTTGCTGCGTCACTTGGGCCTGGAAGCTGGAACTCAGCAAGGGGCTGTAATCGTAGAAAAAGTTGTTGGTCGTGATCCGTTGATTGTTGAAGCTCACCGCGAGCGCCGTGCCCGTGACGAATCCCTGGTTGTACGTAAAGTTGTACTCGTTTGTATTCGTCGAGGAACGCGGTTGGAAGATGCTTTCCGCCGGCGACTCCTGTCTCTCCAGTTGGACCGTGCCCGTGATGCTGGGATCGAGAGCCTCCGGGTTCGGTCCCGCGCCGTTCGTTGACAACGTCAATCCGCTCGTGCCCGAACCCGCCCCGCCTGAGCCTACTGTCGTTCCGCCCGGTCCGCCGCCCGTTGACAATGTGGAGGTCGAACCGCCCAGCGTTCCCGTTACCAGCCCGGACGGCGCTCCAAGCAGGTTCGGTGCGCCTGCCCTCGCGCGCAGAATATCCGTGTCGGCTATATCCAGGTTGTATCTCGCAATCGCGATGTCGTAATTGTTCTCGATCGCCAGCGCCAGCGCGTCGGAAAGGCTCAGGTAAATCTTGCCGTCCTTCATCAGGTCGGCCAGCCGCACCGAATTTTCAAAGCTCGCCTTCGGAATGCTTGTTGGCAGGAAAATCTTGATTGGATTGCCCAGCCAGCTCGCAAACGCCTTCGAATAATCGCGGTTCGATGTGCGCAACGGGTAGGGTTGTGTCGCCACCGGCGACGGCGCTGCCGGCAGTTCCGATGCTGCCTTGTCCGGAGTGCCTGAAACCGGCGCCTGCTGCCCATAGCCCGCCGGCATGGTCGCCGCCAGCGTCAGCAGCACTCCCGCAACGGCGCGCAGCCTGCCCCCCGGCCCCGCTTCCCGCCTCTTCGCTTCCGCGCTTGCGCACTCGCTTTCTGTAGCAATCTTCTCGTCCCTCAACACACCGGTCCTCTTAAAGTGCATGTTTCTTCTCCAATGGGTTGCGCCGCGCGGATTGTATGCCTCGCGGAGGCGGCTCTGCTGCTCCGGATGCACGTTTTGAGAGCGTCAAAACGATTATCGCTTTGACGTTCCCCGAAATGGCGATCGCTCATTACGAAGTTAATTACGAATTCGATACCCCTGTCGTTCCACACATCGCTCGATTCCCCGATCCTTTCTCCTTGTTTCCCCGCGTGGTTCTTTAGACATGCGAGATGCGGCTTTGCGCTCATCTCTTTTTCGTGGCTCGCAAGGGTCAGGCTTCATCCATCAATCCTGCTCGCACCATCCGGTCAGCGCTCGAACCCCGTCCAGCTCCATTTCGACCCCGTCGAGCAGCCATTCGCCCATCACGCGACATTTAACTAACTGGTTAGTAAAATACGCCACACCGCGCTCCAAAAGCAAGCGCATTCACTCCAGGTTCTCTCGTTTCTATGCTATAAACCTCATTAATTCATTGACTTATTTCGAGATCGTCACCGATTTCTGCGCCTTCTGCTCGCAGCCTTGTTAGGCTTGATCCAGACTTCGCTTGAATCAACCTGTCCAACCCGCGTGCGATCCCCAGACATGGAAGCTAACCCTGGCCTACGACGGCACCGATTTTCAAGGCTGGCAAGTGCAGCCAGGCCTGCTCACCATCCAGGGCGAGCTCCAGGCCGCACTCTACCGCATCACTGGCGAATCGCCGTTACCACAAGGCTCAGGCCGCACCGATGCGGGTGTTCATGCGCTCGCCCAGGTCGCGAGCTTCCAGCTCCATGCACCCATCCCTCCCGAGAACCTGCATCGCGCGCTCAATCGCACGCTCCCTCCGTCGATACACATCTCCGAGGCCAAAACGGTGCGAAGCACTGCCTTTCATGCAAGGCATTCTGCCATCTCCAAAACCTACGAGTACCGCGTCCTTCGCGCCTCCGATTGCTCGCCGTTTCTCGCCCGCTATGTATATGCCTGCCCCTGGCCGCTTGATTTCGACTCGCTTCAGTCTTCGGCACGCCTCTTCGTCGGCAAGCACGACTTCTTCAGCTTCGCCGCAACCGATCCCGATTTCTCGCACCGGAATCTTGCCGAAGAAGAGGAACCAGGTGACACTCCGATCGCCGGCGCGCCTCCGGGCCCCAAACGAGGCACTGTCCGCACCATTTTCTCTTCCTCGTGGGGGCAGCAGTCATCCGACGCTGGCGATCTTCTCATTTATCGTGTGCGCGGCAACGGATTTCTTCACCACATGGTGCGCAATCTCGTCGGCACCATGATCGACGTAGCCCGCGGTCATCTCTCTCTCGATGACATTCCGCGGATCCTCGCGGCTCGCCGCCGCTCCGAGGCCGGACCCACTGCCCCCGCGCGCGGATTATTCCTTCACTCGGTTGAATACCCGAGCGGAGATCTCTGATCTCGGGCACCCTGTCTCTTATCTCTGCATCTCCGCTGCCTGCTACTCTTGAGTTCAACTCGATGCATGTACTGTCTCCAGCTTCGGCCTTCTCCCGCGTCACTTCACTTGCCGCGCAACGGCCGATCCATGCAGCTTTCACTTGGTTGCACGCGAATCCCAAGACCATCATGGATTGGCAAGCCCAGCTCGTGGCCATTCCCGCTCCCACCCGCGGGGAACGCGCCCGCGCAGAGTGGCTGGCTCAGCGCTTCTCTGAAGCGCGTCTGATGAACGTCGAGATTGACGCCGTCGGCAACGTCCTCGGAACCCTGCCCCCCACCAACCTGCCTGCCGGCGCCGGACCGGTAATTCTCCTCTCTGCCCACATTGACACTGTCTTCCCCGCCGGCACCCCGCTCCACCCCACGCTTGAGGGCGACCGTCTTGAAGCTCCGGGCGCCAGTGACAATGCCGCCGGAGTGGCGGGGATGCTGGCCATCGCGAGCGCGCTTCGCCACGCTGCCGCCTCCAACGCGGAGTTCGATCTCCCGCTTCCTCTCGTGTTCCTCGGCGACGTTGGCGAAGAAGGCGAAGGCGACCTGCGCGGTGTCCGCCACATCTACGAGCACAGCGCGCTCGCCGGCCGCATCGCCGCTCACATTGTTCTCGATGGGCCGGGCGCCGACGCTGCCGTCACCCAGGCCCTGGGTAGCCGCCGCTATCAAATCACCATCACCGGGCCCGGCGGCCACAGCTTCACCGACGCAGGCACCCCCAACCCCATCGCCGCGCTCGCCGCGGCGCTCGCCGCAATCGCTGAGATTACCTTGCCCGATGAGCCGCGCACCACGGTCAACCTCGGAACCGTCCACGGCGGCATCAGCGTCAACTCCATTCCTGAAAGCGCGCAGGCCAACGTGGATTTCCGCTCCACCGATGCTCAACAGCTCTTGCGCCTTGAAGCCGCCCTGCGCCGCGCGGTTGAAGACGCCGTCGAGCGCTGGAATGAAAAAGCGCGAGCTTCCGGAACTGCATCGCGCTCCCGCCTTTCCTTCACGATCATAAAAATCGGCGACCGGCCGGCCGCCCAGTTGCCCGACGACTCTCCGCTTCTGGCCACCCTGCGCGCCGTCGACCGTCATCTCGGCCTCCGCACCGACCTTCGCCTCGGCTCGACTGATGCCAACATTCCCCTTGCCCTTGGCATCCCTTCCCTGTCGATTGGCGCGGGCGGCGAAGGCGGCGCCGCCCATACTCTCCGTGAATGGTACTCGGCCAGGGAACGTGACCTCGCGCTCAAGCGCGTCCTTTTGCTCACTCTCTCCATGCTTGATTGGGCCGCGGACGTTTAGCTCGCTTCTTCGCGCCGCTGCCCCGCGTCCCGCATAGGGGCGGCTATTTATCCCCTTCGAGCGTCTAACCTTTCAGTGCTCGGTTTCGCCTTCATCCGTCCCGGCGTTTGACGCGGAAGAGTCAGTGCCGGAGCGCGTCCCGATGGCTATACTGAACCTGTAGCGCTATTCTCATCCCAGCCATCAGGCTGTGCTCGAACTGAGGTAAGTGAACTGTATGAAATCGCTCTTCGAACGGCTTCGTTCGCGCCGTCTTCTCTCGGTCTTTGCTTTGCTTGGCGCCCTGTCCGTCGCCATCGTGGCCGGATCCTTCGCCGCCCACGGAGTCCACGGGCAGGAAAGTCAGCCCAGCAGCAGCGACGCCACTCCCCTCAAGGTCGTCACCTCGCCGACTCCTCCCAACGACTTTGTGAGAATTGCCAAGGTAGTTGGCCCAGCCGTCGTGAACATCAATACCCAGACCCTGCCCAAGCAATCGGGAAATGGCCGCCGCAACTTTCATCAGTTCCGTCCGCAGCCCAATCAACAGAATCCCGGCGACGACAATAATCAGGACAACGATCAGGGCCCGGATAATTTCCAGGACTTCTTCAACCGCTTCTTCGGCGGCCAGGTCCCCGGGCAGCCCGATGACGGCGGCGACAATGGCCAAGTTCAGGAATCGCTCGGCTCCGGCTTCATCGTCGATGCCAAGGGCTACATCATCACCAACGATCACGTCATCGACAAAGCCGACAAAATCTACGTCAAGCTCTCCACCGATCCCGACACTCAGGACCTCGGCCGTCCCGCCCGAGTCATCGGCGTTGACAAGGCCACCGATCTTGCCGTCATCAAGATCGATACCAGCTCGCCGCTCCCCATCGTCAAAATGGGCAACTCTGACACAGCCGAGGTGGGTGACTGGGTTGAGGCCATCGGCAGCCCGTTCGCCCTCGCCCAAACCGTCACTGCCGGAATCATCTCCGCCAAGAACCGCACCATCGATCAGGGCGCTCCCGGCCAGTTCCAGCACTTCATCCAAACTGACGCCGCCATCAATCCTGGCAACTCCGGCGGCCCGCTGCTGAACATGAACGGCGAAGTCATCGGCGTCAATACCGCCATTTACACCCAGTCGGCCGGCTATCAGGGCATCGGTTTCGCCATGCCCTCGAATACCGTCGTCTCGGTTTACAACGACCTCATCAGTCCCAGCCACAAGGTTACGCGCGGCTCCATCGGCATTCAGTTCCGCGAAGGATTATCCGGCGCCGTCAACCGCGTATATGGCTTCAAGAATGGCGTTCTCGTTCAGGAGGTTCAGCCCGGCGGACCCGCCGAGAAGGCGGGCATCAAGGCCGGCGACATTATCACCGCGATCGACGGCCGTCCCATCAAGGACGGCGACGATCTCGTGAATGAAATCGCCAGCCGTGCTCCCGGGTCGACCATCCGCCTGGGCTACGTTCGTGATGGCAAGCCGCAGGACACCACTGTAACCATCGGCGATCGCGACAAGGTCTTTGCCGACCTTAATAATCCGCAGCCTGAAAACGATCAGGACAATGGTGGCGGCGCCGGTGAAGCTAAGCTCGGCGTCGTCGTCCAGGATGCCCCGTCAGCAACCGTCTCACGCATCCACGCCTCCGGGGTGGTCATCGATTCGGTCCGCGCCGGCTCGTTCGCGGACCTGCAGGGACTCGAGCCCGGCCTCGTCATCACGCACGTGAATCGGCAGCCGACTTCAAACAAGGATCAGTTCGATGTCGTGGTCAGCAAGCTCAAGACCGGCGACGATGTGGTGTTCGAGGTGATTGACCCGCATCATCCCGAATTGGGCATCAACTATATTGGTGGCACGCTATAGTCGTTCCGGATCCGCGCCGCAGGTCAATTTCGGCCTTCGGCGCTGGTATCCAAAGTAATCCAGGCCGTGGCAGCCGTTTCTTTTTCCCCTTGCCGCGTTACAGTCCGTTGGTTAAACTTCTCGGAAGCGTCCATAATATCTTTGCTTCGTTCAGGCGGCTTCAGGATGTCTTCATCTCGCGCAGGATTGGCACTCCTTCTCACCGCGGCTCTCCTTGCGCCTTCCGCGTTCGCGACCAACGTGCACCCAACCGCCGCGCGCAGCCACGCCGCATCCCACAGGCTCTCGCGCGGCCGGCACAGAGCGCGGCGTCCCCGCGGTCAGCAAGCCATCGAGCCCGATCGCGTTACCGAGATTCAGCAAGCTCTTATCCGCGCGCACTACCTTTCCGGCGACGCCAACGGTGATTGGAATTCCACCACCGTCGCCGCCATGCAAAGGTATCAGGCCGATCACGGCTGGCAAACCAAGT
>JASHSG010000113.1 GCA_030040935.1 Acidobacteriaceae bacterium
GCAGAACACAGTGGCGCCGTCGGTTCGGCTGGACCGGCCCGACGTGGTGAGAGAGGTGAGGGCGCAGATGACGCTGACGGCTGCGGCAGTGGTTGCAGTGCAGGCGGGACTGGCGGCGAGGCCGGACTCGGTTCCGACGGTGGCGACCATTCGCGTGCCGGTGCTGGTGATCGCAGGAGCAGAGGATGCAGGCGTGACAGCGGCGGAGATGGAGGCATTCCGCGCGGCTCCCGGCGGATGCGAGTTGCATGTGGTGCAGGGCGCCGGCCATTTTGCGGCGTACGAGCAGCCGAAAAAGGTAGCTGCGCTGATGGCGCCGTGGCTGAGGCAGTTTGGGTAAGGCAGGGACCAGGAATCGAGCGAGCGAGAAATCGCGAACCGCGCGCACAGGAGCGAAAAGGCCCCATGGCGGGGCCTTTTCTCTTGGCGAGCCGGCAGGTCAGCGAAAATGGCGCGACTCCACGTCGTTGAGATGTGCTGATAGAATTCGGCACGAATTGATTTCCCATCTCAGGGAGGTTTACGTGAGCAATGTTGAGCCGAGGAATCCGGGCCGGCGCGAGTTTTTGCGCGCAGCGCCAGCGGGAGCGGTCTCGGGTTTGGCGATTGTCGAAATGTCGCTTTGGGCGCCGATTGCGATGGGCCAAGCGCAGGGAGCGGCTGGATCCCGGAACGCCGGGAGTGCGGGCAGCTTTCAATTTTTCAGTGCGCAGGCGATCCAGGACGACGCGAAGGCGCTCGAAGCCAGCCCGGGGAACAACAACCTGGTGCAGCAGAAAACCTTCACCGTGGTTCTGACCGCGGAGACGACGAAGACGGGCGCGGAGTACGAGTGGCATGAAGGCCGGGATCATATCTTCCAAATCCTTGACGGCGAGACCGTCTACGAAGTGGGAGGAACGCCGAAGGGCGCGCACAGTATTGGGCCCGGCGAGTGGCGAGCGCCGGAAGCGGAGGGGACGACGAAGTTCACGATGAGGAAGGGCGACATGCTGGTGATTTTGCGCGGCACGCTGCACCGGCGGAGCACAGCGGGGACAGTGACATTTACGCTCATCTCGCCGCAATAAGGCAGGGAACAAGGGTCCGAGGAAACGAGAGGGCAGGGACACGGACGAGAGAATGGCGGATCCTCAACGGGATGCGCGAGGCGTGGGAGATGAACTTTTCCAGCGTCCGGAGAGAAACTTTGAGCTGACGGGTGAAAGCTCAGAGCCCAATCTCAGTTGCGGCTGCGCATTTTGGCCAGCAGATTCAGGATCTCGATGTAGAGCCAGACCAGCGTGACCATGATGCCGAATGCGGCGTACCACTCCATGTATCTGGGCGCGCCGACAGCGACACCCTGCTCGACGAAATCGAAGTCGAGGACCAGGTTCAGGGCGGCAATGGCGACTACGAGGAAGCTGAAGCCGATGCCGATGGGAGTGGCACTGTTGACGGTGGTGAAGTTGATGCCGAAGAAGCCGAGCAGCATCTCGAGCATGTAGAAGAGAAAGATTCCGCCGGTGGCCGCGACCACGCCCAGGCGAAACTTCTGGGTGACCTTAATGACTCCGGTCTTATAGAGAAACAACAGGACGAAAAGAGTGCCGAAGGTCAGAGCCACGGCCTCCATGGCGATGCCGGGATAACGCATTTCGAGGACCGCAGACAGCCCGCCGAGGACAAGCCCTTCAAGCAGCGCATAAATGGGCGCAGTGACCGGCGCCCAGGTGCGCTTGAACGAGGTGATCAGAGCGAAGATGAGGCCGCCGAAAAGGCCGATCAACAACGCCGGACCGGCAACACTCAGGTCGCGCGACTGCATGAACGAGTTCCAGGTCCAGGCAGCGGTGACAACGGAGCAGAGCAGCAGAATGCCCGTCTTGTTGATGGTGCCGCTGAGCGTCATGCGCGCGGACGCGTCGATGAGGCTGCCGCCATACTGGCTGCCCTGAAAATCGCTAAAGGTGTTCTTGCCGAGGGCGGGATTGGAGGTCTTCATCAGTGCCATGGGCCTATCTCCGTTCTCTATTGTATTAGACGGAATGAGAGGTCAGGGAGATTCAAGCCGTGCGCCCAGTTCGCGGCCCCAGTTGCGAAAAACAAAGGCAGATTCTTCGATTCGCTGCCGTCGCCGTTCCGGCTCACTCTGCCGCTCAAGATGACAATGCCAATCCCTGGTCAGGTCGCAAGGGAAGAATGAGCGCGATGAAGAGGGCCCGGTCCTAGTCCAGCGCCTGCGCTCGAAATTCGTTTTCGTAGCGGGGAACCGTGGACATCAGGTTCTCGATGGCGGCAACGGGCTGGATGCCGCCGCGAGCGCCGTGAGCCATGCAGTTCATGGCCGCGGCGGCGCAGGAGAAATCGAGCAGCCGGTCGAGCGGCCATTCGCGCAGGAGGCCGTAGATGAATCCGGCGCGGAAGATGTCGCCGGCGCCGGTGGTGTCGACGGCGGGCACGCGAAAAGCGGCGCTGTGGATCATCTGCTTGCCGTCCCAGGCGAGGACGCCGTTTTCGCCGAGGGTGGCCGCGCTAAGGCGGCAACCGTAGCGCGACTGCATGCCGCGCAGGGCGCGCTCGGGGTTTGTCTCATGCATCAGGCGGCGGGGGAAATCCTGGCTCACGATCAAATAATCAATTGTGGCGACGAGATCTTCGATCCCGGGATAGATGTCATCAAGGTCGGCGACGACAGGAATGCCTGCCGCGCGGGCCCAGCCTGCAGCGAGCGTGGCCGCGGCGGTGTCGTGACCGTCGAGATGCAGAACGCGGGCATTAACGATCCATTCCCGGCGGAGGTCGGTGGGTTGAAGAATCATCCGGTCGTTGCGCTGGCAGATGACGGTACGCTCGCCGGCAGCGCCAATGAGGATGACGTTCTGCAGGCTGGCGGCACCGGGGACGGTGACGATCTGTGTTTCCGCGCCCACACGGCGGAAAGCATCGAGGTGGAGGCGCGCCGCCTCGTCGTCGCCCAGCTTGCCAACGTAGCGGGTGCGCAAGCCCCAGGTCTGACAGGCCACCACAGTGGTGGCCACCTGGCCGCCGGGCTGAGTGGATCGATCGTCGTAATGGACCTTGGAGCCGGGTGAAGGAAATCGCTCGAGAGGGATGAGGGTGTCGGTGGCGTTCAAGCCGACACCGACAACATCGACTTGTGGCACGCCGGACACAAGGACATTGTAATGGCAAGGTGAAAAAGACAGGGAGCTGCCAAAGGCCAGTAGCCACCAGGGAGCAGAAAAGCAGGGACAAAGGGGCCAAGAAAACAAGATGCGGGTGGTGGCTGGGCGGAGAGCGGAGCCGCGGGCGCGATGCGATAGCCTATTCTTTTGGTTTTGGACGAGAGCTGTGACTGAAAAGAAAACTTCGCGCCCGTTTGAACGGCCGCAAGCCGGAGGGGCGCTCTATTGCGGAGGCGTGCCGCTGGAGACGCTGGCGCGGCGGTTCGGCACGCCGCTTTACGTTTATTCAGCCGATCAGATCGCTGAACGGCTCGCGATGTTTCAGCGGGCTTTCAAAGGACGCGATCATTTGATTTGCTACGCGGTCAAGGCGAACTCCGCGCTGGCGATTTTGAGGCTGCTGGCCCGGCGCGGGGCGGGATTCGACATCGTCTCGGGCGGGGAGCTGGAACGGGTGCTGGCGGCCGCGCCTGAAGCGGCCGAGCGGGTGGTGTTCTCGGGCGTAGGGAAAACGGCGGCAGAGATCGACGCGGGGCTGAAGGCCGGAATCCTAGCATTCAACGTGGAGAGCGAGGCGGAGCTGGAGTTGCTGGCGGAGCGCGCACGAAGGCTCAAAGGCCGCGCTCGTTTCGCGCTGCGCGTGAACCCGGACGTTTTTGCTGAAACGCATCCGTACATTTCGACCGGGCTGCGCGAGCACAAGTTCGGGATCGATATTCGCAAGGCGCGAGCGATTTACAAGGGCGCGGCTAAGAACCGCTGGCTCGAGGCGTATGGCATCAGCGTTCACATCGGATCGCAGATCAGATCGGCCGAGCCATTTGGCGCGGCGATCGAGCGGGTGAGCAAGCTGGCACGGCAACTGTGGAGCGATGGCGTAGCGGTGAAGGCGATCGATGCGGGCGGCGGGCTGGGCATCGACTATCATGGCGGAGAATTTGACGCGACCGCCAAAGTCGCGGAGTACGCTGAGGCGCTCAACCTGGCGCTGGGCGATTTCGAGGGGCGGCTTTTAATTGAGCCGGGGCGATTTCTGGTGGCGCAGGCAGGCGCGCTCGTGACGCGAGTGCTCGATGTGAAGCGGAGCGGAAAAAAGACATTCGTCATAACCGATGCGGCGATGAATGATTTGATTCGTCCCGCGCTCTACCAGGCGCATCACGAGATTGTTCCGGTGCGGCCGAGGCGAGGGAAGGCTCGACTCGTGGATGTGGTGGGACCGGTATGCGAATCCGGCGATTTTTTCGCGCGTGATCGCAAACTCCCGCCGGTCGAGCCAGGAGACTTAGTGGCGCTGCTCGATGCCGGTGCTTACGGGATGGCGCAAAGCTCGAATTACAATTCGCGGCTGCGTGCGGCGGAAGTGCTGGTGGAAGGAAAGAAGGCGCGGCTTATCCGGAGGCGCGAGACGATGGCGGACCTGCTGGCAACGGAGATGCTCTGAGGAGGAATGGAGCTTACTGATCGACGCCGGAAGCGGCGACGAAACCGGCGGTTTGATTGGTGGACGAGGCGGCTGGAGGGGAAG
>JASHSG010000114.1 GCA_030040935.1 Acidobacteriaceae bacterium
GCCGGCCTCGACAATCCTCGTCACGCCAGCATCGTCCTCGACGGCCGCGCCCTCACCGATTCCGCCGCGCGACTCTGCTTGCCGCCCGGCCATCGGCAAACTTCGCTGGTTTCGCAGCAGCCCGCGCTCTTCCCTCACCTCACCGCGCTCGCCAACGTAGCCTATGGCCTGCGCAGCCTTGATCGCGCCGCCCGCGCGCGCCGCCTCGATGAGGTCCTCCAGCTTGTTGGCGCAACCGGCTTTGCCGGTCGCCGTCCGCAGGAGCTATCCGGCGGTCAGGCGCAGCGCGTCGCGCTGGCCCGCGCACTCGCGCCCGCTCCTCGCCTGCTTCTCCTCGATGAGCCGTTTTCTGCGCTTGACGGCGCGGCAAACGACGCGCTCCTCATCCGCCTGCAGAATTGGCTGCGCGAAAATAATGTACAGACCGTCGTGGCCACGCACGACGCCACCGCCGCTCTCGCCACTTCCGCTGAGGTTCTGCTCCTGCAGGACGGCCGCCGCATCGCCTTCGGCCCCGCCGCCCAGGTCCTTGCGTCCGAACGCGATCGTCTCCTCGCCCGCCTCGAAATGCCGCAACCCTGACGCGGCGGTCGTTTATTTCGCCGCGATCACCAGCAGCGTGGCATCGTCGCGAAAATGTGCCGCGCAGAATGCCGAGACTTCGTCCAGCAGCTCGCGATTCATCTCCGTTGCGCTGCGTCCCTTTAGCGCCTGCGCAGCCGCCGCCAGCTTTTCCTCGCCGAACTCCCGGTCGTCTGCATCGCTCGCTTCCGTGATTCCGTCCGTCACCAGCAGAACCCGGTCGCCGGCACTCAGTTCCACGGCCGCATCCTCGAACTGCCAAGCGGGAAAAACGCCCAGCACCGCGCCGCTCGAGTCCAGCGACCGCACCGCGCCCCGCGAAACCACGATCGGGTTAATGTGCCCCGCATTGCAATACGCGAGCCTGCCCGTTGCGCCATCGAGCACCGCGTAAAGGAACGTGACGTATTTTCCTGTCGCCAGGTTCTCGCACAGCAGCCTGTTCACCTTGGCGCACAATTGCGCGGGGCTTGCGGCGCTGCCTGCGAATGCGCGCACCGCGGCCTGCACATTGGCCATCAGCAGCGCGGCCGACACCCCTTTGCCCACCACATCCGCGATGCAGATGCCGAGCCTGCGCTCATCCAGCTTGAATACATCGTAGTAGTCCCCGCCCACTGTCCGCGCCGGCCGCCACGCTCCCGCCACTTCATACCCCGCCAGCTGCGGAATCTCCTTCGGCATCAGCGACTGCTGAATCTCGCGTGCGCGCTCCAGTTCCTGCTCCTGCTGCTCGATCTGTGCGGCGCCCTTCTTCACCGATCGCTCAAGTTCCTGGTTGCGCTGCTCCAGCCGCTCCTTCGTATTGTGGTAGAAAAGCGAAATCACTCCGAAGAGGAACGTGATCAGAAACGGAAATTTCCAGCCTGTCCGCAATAGATGGCCAAGCGTTTGTGGGCCGGGCGGAGAAACCAGCCATACAATCGTGCTTGAAATCAGATAGACCGGAATCGTCAAAACCAGAAGAGTGGGCAGAAAGATGAGCCAGTTGTATGGAAATGGCCTTCCCGTGAAAAGAAACTCCACCCGATCGATTCCAGCCGACAGAAGATTGCCGATGCAGAGCGTGTACAACAAAACCGTCCATGGATTGATGGGCAGGCCGATCGCCCAGAAGATGGCGCCGACAACAACGGAAACTACGATGTAAGTGATTTGCGCCCGGGCGAATCGCTTTAGAGAAGGAAGGACCAGTCGCATCCGAGCACGCTCTTTCCAGCCTCAAATGGGAATCATTTGGATTTTACGCCAAAGACGAATTGACCGTCGCGCCGGGCAGCAGCGGGAATCATGTTGGTTCGAAGGTGCGGGCTTTACCTGAAACAAGAAGTCGGGATGGTCTGAAGAGTACAGGCTTCAGCCCGTACATACATTGTGAAAACTGATCGCGGGTCCTGGCCCCTGAGGGACAGTTTTCTCGACCAACCTGCACTCACTCCGGCGACCTATGCAAAGCCCACCAGCTCCGGCTCCATCTCCAGCCGTATGCCGAAGCGCGCTTCGACCGCCGCGCGAATCCTTTCCGCCAGCTCCAGGATCTCGCTGGCCGTAGCTCCGCCTCGATTCACCAGCGCCAGCGTGTGACGCGATGAGATTCCCACCGCGCCCATCGCGTACCCCCTATTGAATCCCGCGCGCTCAATCAGCCACGCCGCCGGAACCTTTACCAGCCCGCTCTTCTCGGGAAAATCCCGAAAAGGCGCCCCCTCGCTTGCCGCGACATTTCGCAAGTGCTCCGCCGCCGCTTCGGTGATTGCCGGATTCTTGAAAAAACTTCCCGCGCTGTGCGCATCCTGATCGCCTTCCACCAGCAGCATTCCCTTGTTCCGCCGGATGCTGCGTACCGCATCCGCTGTCTCGGCCAGCGTGGGTGTATTCATCCGATCCGCAAAATGAGCCTTTAGGTCCTGATACGCGATCAGCGGCGCGCCGTCCCGCCGCAGCCGGTAGTCGACGCGCGTCACAATATATCGCCCTTTATCCGCCGTATTGAACCGGCTCCTGCGATACGCGAATCCGCACTCCGCGTTCGAAAACTCCACAAATGCCCGCTCCGTCAAGTCGAACGCACGCACGCGCTCGATGACCGAAGCCGCTTCCTGTCCATATGCGCCTACATTCTGCACCGGCGTTCCACCCACCGTGCCCGGAATCCCCGCCATGCATTCCATCCCGGCACAATTTGCTCCAAGGGTCCGCCCCACGCAGTGGTCCCAGGACTCGCCGGCCGCAAAGCGAAACATCTCCCCGTCCCGCTCGGCTCCCTTTAACCCCACATGCAGCACCAGCCCCGCAAATCCCTCATCGGCGATCAGCACATTGCTCCCGCCGCCCAGCACAAACAATGGCAGGCCGCGCGCGTGCGCCCAATCACACGCTTCCACAATGTCCAGTTCATTCCACGCCCGCACGAACCACCGCGCCGGCCCGCCAATGCCGAGGGTCGTCGATCCCGCCAGCGAAATATTCTCGAGAAGTTTCAAATGTCAAGATTACAAGAGGCTGCGCAATTCGCGGTCGCCCGTCTAAACATTCTGTATACTGCATTCGAATATCCGGAGATGAATATGATCCGCGGTTCGTTTTTGCGGCTTGCGCCGTTTGCTCTTTGCCTGGTTTCCGCCGCCACGCTTGCCGCCCAAACGCCCGACTCTTCATCAGGCCAGGCCTTCCCCGGCCAATCCATCGCCACCGTCGCCACTCTCGCGCCCGATCCCGATAGCGGCTTCTCCGACCATGTGGAAGGTCTCTTCATCCCGCTCATCCCCGGCCAGCCTTTCCATGCCAAAATTGCGGTCCGCATCCATCGCCAGCTGCCCGACGGCACCGTGGTCGATCAGAAATACTACACTCTCGTCGCGCGCGACAGCACCGGACGCACGCATCGTGAAGCTCGCGACCCGGTCCCGGCGGATTCCGATCTTGATCCGCCCCTCATTCGCACCATTGTTTATGATCCAAAGTCCGCGGTGATCACCAACTGCTACCCCGACCAGCGCATCTGCCGCCAGGGGACGTTCGATCCCACCCAGCATCCGGTCGAAGAGCCCGTTGGCCCTTCGAGCGACGGCAAGTCCGTGCTCGCCGGCGAGGATCTCGGCAAAAAAACCATCGATGGCCTCGCAGTCATCGGCACGCGCGAGACGCGCACCTTCAACGTCGGCGCTTTCGGCAACGACAAGCCAGTCGTCGTCACCAAGGAGATCTGGTATTCCCCGCAATTGCAGTTCAACCTCTCCGTCACGCGCGTCGATCCTCGCAATGGCACGCAAACGCTCGAAGTCACTGACCTCAAGCTCGGTGA
>JASHSG010000011.1 GCA_030040935.1 Acidobacteriaceae bacterium
CAGCCGATCAGATTGAGAAGCTGCTGGTCCATCTAAACAAGTTCATCATAATGGACGATGTGGAGCTGGTCCCGCTTGGAGAAGAGCAGGTGGGAGAGGCGGGCTCGGAGACGGCGGTGGGCATGACGGGGCCGCAGGCCGGCGAAGTTTTGGAGCGAGTGGGCCTGCCGGTCATTGGGAGCGCGATGGCGGGAACGACTGTAGAGTGGAACGGCTGGAATCTGAGGATTCTGCGCACCCATGGCGTATTAGCGCAACACTATGAGTTCTGGCTGCCCTCGGCGGGACTGGCGAAGTTATGGTCTTGCCTGCGCACGGGCGGAGCGACGCCGATTGGCTGCCGATCTCTGGAAGCTTTTCGCATCGCGGAAGGAATTCCGGTGTACGGGATCGATATGGTGGAGCGCGACCTGCCGCAGGAGACCTCACAGATGCGAGCGCTGCACTTTGCCAAGGGTTGCTATCTGGGCCAGGAGATTGTGGAGCGGATCCGGTCGCGCGGGAATGTGCACCGGCATCTGCGACCGCTGGAACTGGCCGGTCCCGTGCCCCAGGGCGGCGCGGAGTTGACGGGGAAAGGGGCGACTGCCGCAGGGGATGGAGCGGCCGCGGGACGGATCACGAGCTCGGCCGAGCTGACACTGCCGTCGGGACGGCGGGTTTTTGCATTGGGCATGATGCGCTCCGACGCAGAGGGCCGCGAGCAGGTCTTCGCATACAAGGCAGGGGCAAGCGAGGGAACAGCGCAGATTCTGGAGAGTCCGCCGAGACTGGGCGAGGGGCGGAAGTAGCTTTTGGGCCGACTGCGTTGAAGGGCAGATTGACCGCGGCGGAGCGCAGGCACGAAGCTGACGCAAACGGGGATGAGAAACTGAAAGTATGAGCGACACGCCAAAATTCGAAGTAATCGACCGCCGCAAAATCAAGGCGGAGGAAGAAAAAGAAGATGCGCAACCTGCGGCCAAGGAACCTGCGCAAACGGCTCCCGCCGGGGAGCCGGCGCCCGGTCCGCGCCTGGTAGTGAATGAAGGACGCCACGAAGCCGCGAGGGAGCCGGCGCGGGCGAAGGAAGAACCGGGACTGATGGACGAGTTGCCCGCGGCGCCGACAACGGCAGAAAGCCGCGAGCAAAAGACAGCGTACGATGCTTCGGCGCAAAGGCTGGAGGAACTGATTCGGGCGCAGAATCCGAGCGTGGGTCCGCAGCCGCCGGTGGGATTTGAGCACCTGGTGCAACAGTTGTACGTGACCGCCATGCTGCAAATGGGAGCGGGCACCCAGGAGGGGCAGCGCCCACGAGTAGACATCATGGGCGCACGCGCCACCATTGATATGCTGGGAGTCCTGGCGGAGAAAACGCGCGGCAACCTGACTCCCGAAGAGGATCGCATGCTGCAAACAGTGCTCTTCGAGGCGCGCATGGCCTTTCTGGAACTGAGCAGCATGATGAGCGCGCCCACCGTGCCGCCGGCGCCGCCGGCCAAGAAGTGAAAATCAGCTCTCAGCTTTCAGCTACAGCCTTCCGTGACGAGAGTCATTTCTTCGCAACCAATTTGGAAGCTGGGATTCAAGATGACTGCAGCGCGGTCAACACCCTTCCGGGCTGAGGCAAATATTCAAAAGCCAAAAGCAGATCACTGAGGGCTCACAGCCGAAAGCAGGAGCAAAGAGCTTGCAAGGAACGCTCACATTTCTGGGGACGGGGACCTCGATGGGCGTTCCGACGCTAGCTTGCCAGTGTTCAGTATGCACTTCCCCCGATCCGCACGACCGCAGGCTGCGCCCCTCCGTGCTTGTAAAGTGGACGGAGCATCCACTCGATGGAGCGGGCCCTGCCGTTGGCGGGGGCTCGGAGCCGGCCGGCGGCGCGGAGCGCATTGTAGTCATCGATACGGGCCCGGATTTTCGTGAGCAGGCACTGCGCGAGCGCCTCACGCGCGTGGACGCGGTCTTTTATACGCACGGGCACGCCGATCATGTGCTGGGGATGGACGATCTGCGCCCATTGAGCTTCATCGCGGCGAAGAAGGGGGGACCTATTCCGCTCTACGCCGATCGAGAAGCCGCAGAGGTTCTGGAACGAACTTTTTCGTACACCATTTCGCCCGAGGCGACCTATCCGAATCGCGCACGCGTGGAGCTCATTGGGCTTGGCGAGCACAATGTAGTTGGCGGCGTCGACTTTGTGCGTGTTCCTCTGTTGCACGGCGTGCAGTCCATCGCCGGATACCGGTTTGGGAATGCGGCCTATATGACCGATGTGAGCGCGATTCCGGAAACCAGCTTCGCGCTTCTGGAGGGGGTTGAGGTGCTGGCGATCTCCGCGCTGCGCCACGAGCCCCACCCCAGCCACTCCACGGTGGAGCAGTCAGTTGAATGGTCGCGGCGCATCGGCGCCACGCAGACCTGGTTCACGCATATCTCCCACGATCTGGGCCATGAAGAGACCAATCGCACCCTGCCGGCGGGAGTACGGCTGGCCTACGATGGGCTGAGCGTTCCGGTGACATTATGAGCACGCGGCCGATCGGGAAATCGATGCCGGGCGGCACACTCGCGGTCTTTCATTCACTCGACGAGATTCCGGCCGGGTTTGGTCCGGCAGTTGCTGCGGTGGGCAATTTCGATGGCGTACATCTGGGGCATCGCGCGATTCTCAGGGCTGCCGGGACGGAGGCGCGTGAGACAAGCGCGCGGGCGGTGGCGATTACGTTCGATCCGCACCCCGAACAATTTCTGCGCCCGGCGCAGGCCCCGCGACTGATCACACCTCTACCCGAGAGGTTGCGGCTGCTGGCTGAGACGGGGGCCGATGCGGTGCTGGTGCTCAAATTTGATAGCGCTCTTGCCAGTCTGTCGCCGCGCGAATTTGCGCAGCGGATTCTGATCGATGCGCTGGGGGTGCGCAGCGTACACGAGGGGCAAAACTTCCGGTTTGGGCGTGGCGCCGTTGCGGGCGTGCGGGAATTGGCCGCAATCGGCGATGAACTTGGATTTGCCGTGCACGTTCACCAGCCCGTGCGCGTTCGCGGATTGGAGGTCTCGAGCTCCGCGATACGCTCTGTGGTGAGCGAGGGGGACGTCCGGCGCGCGCGATGGATGCTGGGACGGGCATTCGCGGTACTCTCAACGGCGGCCTCGGGGCGCGGCATCGGCACGCGATTGCTTGTGCCCACGGTGAATCTGGCGGCCTACGACGGCCTCTTGCCGGGGTTCGGCGTATACGTGACGCGGCTCAAAGTGAGCGGGCGAGCGTACCAGGCGGTCACCAACGTGGGCAACCGGCCGACGTTTGGCGAGGCGTCATTCGCCGTCGAGACGCACATCCTAAACTTCGAGCCGATCGATTTGGACGAGAAGACGCCGCTGGAGCTGGAATTTCTGCTGCGCCTGCGCGGCGAGCAGAAGTGGCCGTCGCCGGAGGCGCTGAAGGCGCAGATCTTCAAGGATGTTGCGCAGGCGAAGCGGTATTTTGCGCGCGTAAGCGATTCCTGACGGGATGGGCGTTCACTCGGGCCTGAGTTCTTTTTTGGCGGACCGGCAGGGGCGGAGAGACGCGAGGCGCGGCAGCGGGTTCAATCGCGGCACGGTCGTCCGCCTCGTCGCCGGGAAATTGCTCGTCGTCCTTGCCGGCGATCGCAGCGCGCATAAAGTTCATCCAGATGGGCAGCGCGGTTACCGCGCCCGTCTCCTTGTTGCCCAGAGGTTCGCGGCTGTCGTAGCCCACCCACACGCCACAGGTGACCGAAGGCGAGAAACCCAGGAACCAGGCGTCAGTGAAGTCACTGGTGGTTCCGGTTTTGCCGCCGAGGGGATGGTGCAACTGTGCGGCAGCCGCGCCGGTACCGTGTTCAGTGACGCCCTCCAGCAGCGTCATCATGGTGCGGGCGGTCTGCTGGTCAAGGACTTCATCGACGGTGGGCGTCTCCTGCCAGAGCGTGATTCCGTCGGCATTGGAGACCTTGCGGATGAGGTGCGGGGCGACGCGAACGCCATCGTTGGGAAAGACGGCGTAGGATGCCACCTGCTCCTGAAGCGTAATCTCGACGGCGCCGAGCGCGACGGGCAGGTAGGGAGGAATGTTCGAAGTGACGCCGAAGCGATGGGCCACGTCGATGACCTTGCGGATGCCCACTCGGGCGGCGAGCTTGAGCGCAGGAATGTTGCGCGACTCGGCGAAAGCATTGGCGACGGTCATGGCGCCTTTGTAGTCGTTCTCGTAGTTGTGAGGCACGTAGTCGCCGAAGCGCACCGGGCCGTCAACGACGATGTCGGTTGGCTTAACGCCGTCCTCGACAGCAGCAGTGTAGACGTAGGGCTTGAAACTTGAGCCGGTCTGACGCTCGGCCTGCGTGGCCCGATTGAAGACGCTGAGCGCGTAGTCGCGTCCGCCGACCATGGCCAGCACATCGCCGCTGGTGTTGTCGATGGCCATCAGCGCGCCCTCGGCGCCGGAGTCCTGCTCGAGCGATGCCCGGCGCTCTCCGCTTTCTGTAGCCGCGGCCACACGGACATAAATAATGTCGCCCGGTTTGGCGAGAGTGTCGCCGTAGCGAATTCCCGTCCACTGCCAGTCAGAGGGCCGCAGGAGGATTTGGGAGCCCGGTTGATCGGCCGGGCCGATGCGTGCATGAATTTCAAGCGGAAGCGCTCGCGTCACGAGGGCGTGGACGTAGTCACCGGGCGAAGCCACAACAGCCCAGTCCGGATGCCGGTAGCTATCGAGCGTCGTATCGGCGGAAAGGACATTGTCGAGCTTGCCGCGCCAGCCATGACGGCGCTCGTAGGTGGCCACGCCTTCTATCACGGCGCGATTGGCGACCGTTTGCAGATCGAGATCGAGGGTGGTATCGACGCGCAGGCCGTCCTCATGGACTTCCTCGGCGCCGAAGCGCTTGTCCAGTTCATCTCGGACCGCGTCCTGGAACCATGGCGCTGCCAGACCGACCGGCCGGGCCATGTGCAGGCCAAGCGGCGTCTTGCGCGCTGCGTCAGCCTGAGCCCGGGTGATGACGCCGTCGGATTCCATTTCGGTGAGCACAAGGTTGCGACGGTGCAAGGCGCGCTCCGGATTGAGCAGTGGGGAAAACGCAACGGGCCCCTTGGGCAATCCGGCCAGCAGCGCCGCTTCGGTCAAGGTCAGGTCGCGCGCGTGTTTCGAAAAGAAATATTGGGAAGCAGCTTCGAAGCCATAGTTCCCGCTGCCCAGGTAAATCTGATTCCCGTAGAGGGTGAAGATCTGCTCTTTGGTGAAGGCGCGCTCGATCTGGATTGCGAGGTAGGCCTCCTGAATCTTGCGCACAGCAGTGCGATCGGAAGAAAGAAAAAGGTTGCGGGCCAACTGCATGGTAAGCGTGGAGGCGCCCTGCGCGCGGCCGGGACTGCGAAGGTCGTGCCAGGCGGCGCCGGCGACACGAAAGACGTTGATGCCCCAGTGCGATTCGAAGTTCTTGTCTTCGATGGAGATCACGGCCTGGCGGAGGACGGGGGCGAAGCCGTCGTAGCCCACGACCTCGCGGCGCTCCAGCGCGAAGGAGCCGATCACACGGCCTTTGCGATCGTAAAGGTCGGTGATCGTGGAAGGCTGGTAGTGCTCCAGATCCTGAATCTGGGGAAGGTTCACGGAGTAAACAAGGGTGAGGCCGCCAAGTGAGCCGGTGATCGCCGCGAGCAAGACTAATGCGGCGATGGCTGACCGCCCCGCGAGCTTGCGCCGGCGGTGCGCAGGGAACGGCGGCCTGGTAAAGCGGCGCGCACGGCCAGGCAGCCGCGGATCGATTTGCTCCCTGGAGCGCTCCCTGGTGGGCAGATTGGACGTAATAGCCAAGGCAGGACTGGCCTCGCGGGCAGACCTCCCGGTACGCGAGGTGGAGGAGTGCCTCACCTTAAGGCTAGCATTGGTCCGTCACAGAAGATCGATCCCCGCGAGCGACCGTATTACCTAGGTCAACGATGGGAACACGGACCCAAGAATGGGAAGGAATTACGGATGAATGGGTTAGCGGTTAACCGTTCTTCGCCTTCAGCAGCGATAATGCCTGATTCAAAGGCTCGTCGCCGTTAGATGGGGGCATGGGCTCGCCGTCGTCGGCAGGGGAAGCGACCACGACATTTGGCGTAACCGCTTCGTCCTGAATCTTCTTTCCGTTGGGGTCCTCGTACTTGGCCACTGTCAGCATAAGACCGGCGCCGTCAGGCAGGTCGATGGTCCTTTGTACCGTGCCCTCGCCGAAGGTGTGCTCACCAACCACATCTCCGCGCTTGAGTTCTTCAATGGCGGCGGCGGTAAGTTCTGGCGCGCCATAAGTGCCTCGGTTCACCAATACGGCGACTGGCGCGTCTGTCAGAAAGAGAGAAGGATCGGCGCCGAATGTCTGCAGGGGATACCTTTGACCTTCCAATGACGCCAGGGTTCCCTGCTTGATGAAGAAATTGGCGAGCCGCAGTCCCTGGAGAGGGTCGTCGCCAGTGGTGTCGCGCAAATCAAGAAGAATCTTCTTGCCTTTTCCGGCAGATTTGATCCGCGCGGCAATGTCGTCCACGCGGGCCGCGCTCAAAATGCCGGGCTTGAGATAGAGGATGGTTGCGTTTTCGTAGAACTGCTCGCCAAGCGGCGGCGGCGCGAGCATCGCGCGCGTGAGGGTTATCTTGTCGGGATCGGGTTTGAAAGGCCTGACAACGGAAAGCATGACGGTCGTGCCAGGCTTGCCGCTGAGCATGAAGCGCACGATGGCCAGCGGCAGATCGTGGGTCGACTGGCCGTCAATAAGATCGATTACGTCGCCGTCGCGCAGGTGCTCCTGGTCAGCCGGCGAGCCGGGGAGCACATTGACGATCGTGGCGTAACCGAACCGCTTGGAGATGGTGAGGCCGATCTGCGCGTTGTCAGTGGCGGGGCGGTCCTTATAGGTCTTGTATTCAGCCGGTGTGAGGTAGCTGGAATCGGGATCGAGCGAATCAAGGAGGCCGTGGAGGGCGCCCGTGGTCACGGCCGGAATGTCGGGTGGTGTTACGTAGTAGTTCTGGATTTTGCGCAGAACCTCGGCGTAGACGCGCATCTGTTTGTAGGCGGCATCCTGATCATCGCCGGCATGAACGCCGAGCCATCCGAACTCGCCCAGAACATAACTGATGCCAAGACCGGCAAATATCACGACGGAGATGGCAAAGACAAAACGCTGAAAAAATCGGGACACACGCACCACCAAAGCAGCCTCGAGGGAAAGCGAGCCGCTCACATCCTATAGACGCAATCATATCGCAAGTGGCACTTGGAGAAGGGCCTGGAAGAGGGTGGCACAGGGATCGAAAGTGTTAGCCAGGGTTGGAAGGGAGACGATCTGCAGGCAGGGCGAAGCCGATGGTGAGGCGATTTCCGGCGGCGAGGCGCTGATAGGCGAGGGTGCCGGCAAAACTGCGCATGAGAAGAATCCCACGGCCTCCGGGGCGAAGGTAATCGGCCGGCGACGACACGGGCTCATCCTCAATCAGTGAAGCGGTGACAGGATCGAACGGAGGGGCCTGGTCCTCGACCGTAAAGAAGAGCTCGCGGGGAGCGGGCGACGCGCAGTCGACGGTGATGGTGTTGCCGGGCTGGCCGCGGTATCCGTGCCGGATGACGTTCGAAATCGCTTCCTCAAGGCAAAGGTGCACGCCGAAGAGGGTGGCGGAGGGAATGGCGTACTCGACTGCGAGGGCCTCGACCCAGGGCCAGAGCAAGGCCATGTCATCAAGCTGACTTTTCAGGATGAGCCTGGGCGCAGGCTTGAGTGTGTTTTCTGCAGGCATGATTGCCGCCGGAGAAGAGATTCGAACCGGTTTCATAGACCGTCTCTTTCAACTCATCGGAGTTATGGGATCCGTATCGTTGCCGGGACCCCATAAGCCGCCACGACGACGCGCCAGAGGCAACTATGAGACCGTTTGTGCGCTCATTGCAACGCGGCTATCGCCGCCGCCAGATCGTGGTGAACCGGCACAAGAGCATCGATGCCACTGGTTTTGAGGACAGCTTCCACCATCTCATTGGGCGCGAAAAGCACGACCTTGCCGCCACGGCTTCGCACAGCTCGCGCGGGCAGCACAATGGACCTCAAACCCATCGAACCAAGGAAGGTGACTTTTTGCAAGTCGATGAGCAGCTTGTTTGCGCTGCCGGCAATCAGATTCATCTTAAGGTCGACGCTTGCGGCGCCGGCGATGTCCATACGGCCATCGAGATCGACCCTGGTCACGCCGCCGTCCATTTGATGCGTGGAGAGTTCCATTTCCATCGCCCTTTTCTGTGGTAAGAGGTTGCAAATCCAAGATTCAGATGGTACGGGACGATTGTGACAATGCGGTTACAAACCGAAATGTCAGAAGATATTGGTCAGGCTGCTGGAGAAGGAGATGGACAGAGTCGCATCCTTGCTGATCGGCAGGGTGATTTTCGAGTCCGCGATGCCATTCTCGAATAATTGAACCTTAAGGGTTTTGGTTTTTTTGGCCTTGAAATCGGAGCTCAATGGCTTTGAGTTCCAGGCCTGGCCGCTGGTTTTGAAAGAGACCTGGAATTGCTGCATGCCGGGCGGAACGTACAAATTGTCCAGGTTCGAACCGTCACCAGTAATGAAATGAATGTAGGGCTGGTTATTCATCGCCACGGTGAAGGGAAGGCCCTTGGGGAATTTGCTGACGTCGATCTTCAACTTGCCGTTCTTGTTTGGGTCGGCCGTCCGGGGATCGAAGGGTGGCGCCGGGGGCGGCGCGGGGGGCTTGACCGGCGCGGGGGCGATTTGAACCGGCTTGACCGGCGCAGGAGGAGGCGTGACTACAACAGCAGGCTGCGGCGGTGTGGGCGTTGGTTTGGTGGGAGCGGCCTTGGCCGGAGATGGTTTCGTGGTTTTAGGCGCGTTGGCCGGCGACGCAACCGGGGAGACGGGCTTTGCGGGAGTGACCTCGGGAGCGGGCGTTTCGGGCGCGGGAGTCAGCGGCTCAATTGGTTGAGGAGTCTGCTGGGGTTGTGGAGCAGGAATTGCGGCCGTATGGACCAGAGTTGGCTCCAGGTGTTTGCGGTGGGCGAGCCAGAACCAGGTACCGGCGATTACCGCCCCGGCACCCGCAATCGAGAGCAGGGCGATGGCGAAGACGGTTTCAAATTTTCTGGGCTTGGCGGGTTGTGCAGGCGCCGGCTTTTGCACCCGCTGCGACCCGGATTTGTCGGCCGCGACCACCCGGGCAGGGCGAAGGGATGCGGACACGGGCCCCGGACCAAGGGTGACGTCGGACTCGCTCGCGGCAGGCATGAGGGGCGACGCCTGCATTACGCTCGTTCCCGGGCTCATGCGCACGGCCGCCAGATCCTGCGCAAGCTCTTCGCCAGTCTGGTAGCGTTCGGCGGGGCTCTTGGCCAGGCACTTGAGGATCACCGCTTCAACGCGCGCCGGAACGGCAGGGTTGAGCTTCGCCGGCGGAATAGGGTCGGTATAAACGACCTTATAAGAGACGGCGGTCATGGTTTCCCCGGGGAATGGCTGCTCTCCGGTGGCAAGCGAATACAGAATTACGCCCAGGGAAAACAGGTCAGCGCGCCCGTCAATGGGAGATCCGGTGAACTGCTCTGGCGGCATGAACGAGGGAGTGCCGAGCAACTGCCCGGTGGTGGTAATGTCGCTGGACGCGAGTTTAGCGATGCCAAAGTCGGTGATGCGTGGTCTTTCGCTGCCATAGACCTCTTTCGAGGTCATGAGGATATTGGCGGGCTTGATATCGCGGTGAATCACGCCCTGGCGGTGCGCGTAACCGAGAGCTTCGGCGATTTGCTGACCGATTTCGCAGACGCGATCGAGGGTAAATCGCTCGCCTTTCTTGATGGCGTCAGAAAGCGTCCTGCCCTCAACGAACTCCATCACCAGGAATGGCGCGCCCTGATCCTCTCCGACGTCAAAGACGGGCACAATGCCGGGATGCGCCAGCACCCCGGAGGCCCGCGCCTCGCGATAAAAGCGCGTCCGGTACTCTTCGCTTTGAGCGCCTTCCAGGGCCGTGGTATGGATGGTTTTGACGGCGACGATGCGGCCGACGGCAGGGTCACGTGCCTTGAACACACTGCCCATGGCGCCGCGGCCCAGCTCCTCGACGATCTCATACCTGCCAATACATTTGGGGACGGCCATGGTGTGGATTGTACCAATCCCGCGCGATGGGCCTCGGTCGAATCGGCGCCAGGAATGGCAAGCCTGAGACAGCTTAGCGCGCGCTACCGGCGAGGCGAATCATCAGAATTCAGGCCGATTTGCGGTAGCGCACCACGAGCAGGGTCAAGTCGTCAGATTGGTTGGCTCCCTTGGTGAAGGCGCGCACGGCATCGAGGATCGCCTGCTGCAGATCTTCAACCGATGCGCCGACGCGGCCGTCGAGGACTTTGCACAGTCCCGATACCTCGAACAGCTCGTGATTGGGATCCTCGGCCTCCGTGACACCATCGCTGAAGAGCACCAAGGTGTCTTCCGGCTCAAGCTGCAGCCGCGCCGATTCGTAGTCCGCTTCGGGAATGAGGCCGACGGGAAAGGAGCCCTCGACATAGAGCTCGGATACCTTTCCCTGGCGAAGAAGCAGCGGCGACGGATGCCCAGCCTTGATGTACTCGAACATCCCATCTTCACCCACCATGCCGATAAACATGGTGGCATATCGGCCGACCTCCGAATGGCGGCAGAGGAAGCGGTTGATATGGTTAAAGACCTTCACGGGATCGGCGCCCATGGTCATTCCCGACAAGGCGCCCTGAAGCATCGTGGTCAGCAGCGCCGCGCCCAGGCCTTTGCCGCTCACGTCGGCAATCAGAATTGCGGTGCGATCTTCGCTCACTGGAACAACGTCAAAATAGTCGCCGCCCACTTCATGGCAGGGATAGTGGACGCCCGTGACGGCCAGGTGGGGAAAGTCGTTCAGACCATGCGGCAGCAATGCCTGCTGAATGGTTCTGGCGATGGATAGTTCCTGCTCAAGGCGCTGGCGTTCACGTTCCCGCTCCACGAGGCGGGCATTGTCCATAATGCTGGCTGCCTGC
>JASHSG010000115.1 GCA_030040935.1 Acidobacteriaceae bacterium
CTTGGCAGCGCTCTGAGGGTGGAAAACAAGAAGCCAAAGCCGGGCGAAAAGAGCGAGTACCTATACGATCCTCATGACCCGCAGCATCGCGGTCTGGCTACGATCGCATTCCTCCCTAACCTGTCTGGAACCGGGAACATGCTTATCGTTCAGGGATTCACGTTGGCAGGCACCCAGGCCGCAGCCGAATTTGTCACCAACAGAAAGAGCTTTGATAGCTATTTCAAATCCTATGCCGGAACTGCTTCCGCCTTGCCTCATTTCGAGATTTTGCTGGCAACAATGGACGTCAACGGAATGGCTTCTCGCCCAACCGTGTTGGCATACCATACCTCTCCGTAATCCGCACGCGCCGGGAAGAGCTTGCCTGACGGAACGGCTCGGCATCGAGAAACGCGGAAACCGTTTGCAGCTCTGCTCGCATCGCGCCAAATCACCGAGTATTAAGTCGAAGCACCTGCATTTCTCCTTACACCGGCAACCGGCTATCTTTTCCCGCCCGTCTCCAGAAACACAAAAATGTTCCCGTCCGGATCCTTGGTGAATACCAAACCGCCGTCGCGCTGCGCGCTGATGCCTGCATACTCCATGGCCTCATAGGCGCGCTTCGCATCGGGCACGGGAAAAAGGAACTCCGGGCCAGCGCCCGGCGTGGCCGCGCGGAGCTCCATATGCAGATCGGGCGCGCCGGGAGTAGTCAGGCGCACGTTGCCGTTGGTATCTTCCGCTTCAAAGCCCAGGTCGGTATAGAACTCCTTCATCGCCGCGCCTTCACGCACCGGCAAATCGATGCCCATCAGTTCCGTCGAGACGCGCCCGGCGCCGAGGTGCTGGCCAGCGTCGAGAGTGTGGCGCGAGCCGGGCATGTACTGCGTAAATTCAGTAACGCCGTGCTCGGGATCGTCGATGGAGGAGATGAGGTTTCCTGCGGCAGCCCTGCGGACGGGCGTGGGATTCAGGCCTTCCGTAGCGTAGTAGCGCTGAAGCGCATTGAGGTCACCAGCCTCGTAACAGACATGCATCCAGCCGATAGGCTGCGCGGGATCGGTTCGCGGATAGAGCTCGATGAACTCATGATCGTTGATCTTGATGAAGACCTCGGTGGTTTTGCCGTAGGTGAGTGTGAAGGCCTCCTCGTAACCCAATTTGGCCAGGAAGCCAATCTCGCGATCGAGGTCGCTGACGCGAAAGGCGATATGTGCGATGCCAGTGATTCCCTGATTGGGCGGCGGCGGCTGCGCGATCGAAACTGCCGGACACAGAACGGCCGCGAAAAAGGATGAGAACAAGCAGATCTTCGAAATGATTCTCAAAAAAACCTCCATAGCCCGGTGCGGGCAATCGACAAGGCAAAGAGGAAAGAGCGGAACAGCCGCAGGTCAAGCGTATTCCTGGCGGTAAGGAGTGAAGATGTCAAGAACCTCGGACGGCTCGATTGCGCAGGCCTCGTGTTCGATGCCGCCATCCACGACAATACTGTCGCCGTCGCGCATCTCCCAGCTCTTGCCCTCGGCCTGAAATCGGATATGTCCGCGGACCACATAAACCATTTGATGGTGCGGATGGCTGTGCCGCGCGCCTTTCCAGCCTTTTTCGAAGATGTGACGCACAAGCATCAGGTGCGGGTTGTACGCCAGGACCTGGCGGATCATGCCAGACTCAGGCGCGGTGGTTTTGGCCGCACCGCCAGCCGTGTAAATGACTCCGCTATCCCTCATCGAATCTCCTTCTTACGGGCAGCCGAAGGGCAGGATTACCGGTTCAACCAGCCTCCGTCCACAACCAGAATGTGGCCATGGACGTAGTTACTGGCCGCAGAGGCAAGAAAGACTGCAGCGCCGGCCAGGTCTTCAGGCTGGCCCCAGCGGCCGGCGGGGATGCGCTCCAGAATCTGCCGGGCGCGCTCCGGATTCGAGCGCAGCGCCTCGGTGTTATCGGTATCCATATAGCCGGGTGCGATGGCGTTCACGTTGACGCCGTGCAAAGCCCACTCATTTGCGAATGCCTTGGTCAGCTGGCCTACTCCGCCCTTGGCCGCCGCATAGGAGGGCACCAGAATTCCTCCCTGAAAGGCCAGCAGCGAGGCAATGTTGATGATCTTGCCGGACCGGCGCTTGAGCATGTGCCGTCCAGCATGCTGGGTGAGACGAAAGACGCTGCTGAGATCGACGTCGATGACTGCTTTCCAGTCTTCCTCGGGATAATCGGCGGCCGGCGAGCGGCGAATGATGCCGGCATTGTTAACCAATATATCGATGGTCCCGAAGTGTTGAACGGTTTCGTCGACGAGGCGCGCGCATACGGCCGGGTCGCCGACGTCGCCAGCCAGAGCAAGAGAGCGCACTCCGAGGGCGAGCACCTCCTGCTGAGTGGCTGCCGGAGCCGAGCGGGACCCGTGAACCGCAACGTTGGCGCCGGCCTCAGCGAATGCGACGGCGATAGCGGCGCCGAGCCCGCGGGATGATCCTGTAACCAGGGCGCATTTTCCTTTGAGGCTGAATTGATCGAGGATTCTCTCGGGACGGGTCAGGGCTCGATTCCTTTCCGGCTTGGCGCCAGACAGCAATTCTAAATGCCCTTATTGGGCTGAACGAAATGAGGAGTCGGAATCAGCTTCGCGGGCCGGCGGCAAGCGTGGGATCGGCATCGTGCCGGAGCGCCTCCGGCGTGAAGCCGCGCTTGATAGCCATCAGGCCCGCGCGCAAAAAGCCGAGCGTGTGCGCCATCCCCGCGTGCCATGGAGCAGAGCACGCCATCTGCGGCGCGTGGTCGGGAATCACCACGCCTTCGAACCCGTTTTTGTCGAGCAGATAAAGGATGCGGAGCATGTCGACCTCGCCGTCGTCGATGAAGGTCTCGTGATAGTGCGGCGCCTTGCCCGCCACATTGCGGAAATGCACGTACGCGATGCGATGCTGGCTGCTGTAGCGGTCGACGGTCTGGTAGATGTCGCCCTCCGTCATTTCGGCCAGCGTGCCCAGGCAGAACTCCAGCATGTTCGACGGGCTCGGTGAAATGTCGATGAGCCGCTGGTACATGGCCTGCTGATAAACCAGCCGCGGCTGGCGGCGCAGGGTGGGAGTGGGTGGATCGTCGGGATGCGCGGCAAGCCGGACACCGGCTTTTTCCGCGACCGGTAACGCCTCTTCAAGGAAACGCTGCAAACGACGCCACAGCTCGTCGTGGCTGATCGTGGGCAGCGTCCCCGCGGGGGCGTTGGGATCCACGATCATGTTCCAGACCTGCCCATTGGGGATGGGCGTGTCGACGGTGCCGTCCATGCCCACCGATTCCGCCCCGCCGCGCGCGAATGGCCCACTGGTACGGCCCGCAACTCCCGCGATCGAGAAGTTGTAGCCAAAGGTCGGAATGCCGGCTTCACCGACTGCCCTCA
>JASHSG010000116.1 GCA_030040935.1 Acidobacteriaceae bacterium
ACCAGATCGGCGACCAAAGTTGGCTCTATGCCGCGCAGGACGGCAAGCTGTTCCGCAGGCCCGTGAAGGTAACCGGCGCCAATGCGTGGACCGTGGTGAAGCCGCCGAAGCCGACGTTGTAGAGACAGGGAACAAGAGATCAAGGGAACCAGGGAACAAGACCGCGGGAGCAGACTTCAGCGATGAAAGAAGAAGGCCGCCTGCAGGCGGCCTTTTCCCTAATCCCTATTCCCTGGTCCCTGCTTCTCACCACCGTCCCCATGCGCGTGTGAAGTAGTCGGTCATCGTCATCCCGATTAGCACGATGAAGACAAAGAAGCCGGAGGCGACGGTCAGTTTCGTCAGCTTACGGCTGTATTTCACGTGCATGAAGAACAGCACCACCAGGGTCATCTTGGTGCATGCAATCGCCAGCGCGACCACCGGATTCCAGAACAGCGTCAGGCCCGGGGCGATCTGCCACGCGCCGAGGTCGATATACGATGCCCAGACTGTCAGCCCCGTAAAGATCAGCAGTGCCAGCAGAATGGCCCCGTAAGTCACTGGACTGACGATGTGGTGTTCCTGGTCGTGTTCCTTAGGTTGATTTTGTTCGCTCATTCCGCTTTTCCCTTCAATACCGGCTGATCAAATACAGAAGCGGGAACAAAAAGATCCAGACAATGTCGACGAAGTGCCAGTAAAGGCCGAAGTTTTCGACATACGTTACGTGCCCTGTTGTGTAGGCCCCTTGTCGCGCCCGAATGATCATGAAGGTCAGGATCGAGATTCCAATAATCATGTGCAGCGCGTGCATGCCGGTCATGGCGAAATAGAGAAAGAAGTACATTTCGGTCTTCGCCGCCATGTCCGGCGCCAGCGGCTTGTCGTGATATTCGCTGTAAACCTCGGGATCGGAAGCCGGATTCAGGAACGACGAATCGCTCCAGTGCAGGCCGGGCACGTGGAATTTTTCCCATTTCTCCGTGTACTCAATGGACTTGATGCCCAGGAACGCCATGCCCAGCAGCCACGTCAATGAAAGGAACAGAATCAGCATCCCCTTCTTGCGCATCTCCGCCGACCAGACCCCCATGGCCATGGTGAAGCTCGACACGATCAGAACCGCGGTATTCGCTGTGCCCCAGCCGATGTTTAACTGGTGCGACGCCTCGACGAAGGCCGGATAATACCAGTTGCGCATGATCAGATACGACGTGAAGAGCCCGCCGAAGAACATAATCTCCGTCAGCAGGAAGAGCCACATGGCAAAGTTGGTGGCGTCGAACTGCTGGTCGACCGACTCGAAGTGATGGCGCTGATAGGGCGGATGTTCATGATGAACCTCCACGACAGCGCCGTTGGCGGTTGAAGTGCTATCCGACACTCGCCACCTCTTTCTCTTGCTGCCTTTCCAGCCATTCGTAGTCGTAGGCTTCGTGATCCACGATCGGGATCTCAGGAAAGTTTTCTGTCAGCGGCGGAGATTGCGTTTGCCACTCGAGGCCTGTCGCCTGCCAGGGATTGTTGCCCGCAACGGCTCCGTACCTCAGCGACCAGGTGAGGTAGAGAATCGGGAGCAGGTAACCCACGCCCAGGATTGTCGCGCCCGCGGTGGAGAAAACGTTGAGTGCCTGGAACTCTGGCGGATAGGCGGCATAGCGCCGCGGCATGCCCAGCGTTCCCAGGATGAATTGCGGGAAGAACGTGAAGTTGAAGCCGATGAAGGTGACGATAGCGGCCAACTGCGAAATCTTCTCCGGATACATTCGCCCGGTCCACTTGGGCCACCAGAAGTGAATGCCCGAAAGAAACGCCATCAACATGCCGCCCACCATGACGAAGTGAAAGTGCGCGACGATGAAATATGTCTCTGTAAGGTGTATATCGGTTCCCGTCGCGCCCAGAAAGACGCCCGTCATGCCGCCGATGGTGAACAGGCCCATGAATCCGAAGGCGTACAGCATCGGCGTTTCAAACGTGATGGAGCCCTTGTAAAGGGTAAAGGCCCAGTTGAAAATCTTAATGGCCGAGGGAACTGCGACCAGCATCGTAAGCAGCGAAAACACCAGCGCGGCGTAATTGGAAATGCCCATGATGAACATGTGGTGCGCCCACACGAAGAAGCCGAAAACGGCAATCGCGACCGACGAGAACGCGACCGCCGTGTAACCGAAGACGCGCTTGCGGCTGAATGTTGAAACGACTTCTGAGATCACTCCCATGCCGGGCAGAATCATGATGTAGACGGCCGGGTGCGAGTAGAACCAGAACAGATGCTGGAACAGAATCGGGTCGCCGCCGTACGCTGGATCGAAGACGCCGATATGCACGGTTCGCTCCAGAACCACCAGCACCAGCGTGATCGCCAGCACCGGAGTTCCCAGCACCATCAGGATGCTGGCCGCGTAGTTCGACCACACGAACAGAGGCAGCCGGAACCAGGTCATGCCCGGCGCGCGCATCTTGTGGATGGTCACGATGAAGTTGAGCCCGGTGAAGATGGAGCTGAAGCCGGCTACGAAGATCGCGAGGCCGGTAGAGATGACGTGCGTATTCAGATAATGCGTTGAGAGTGGGCTGGTGAAGGTCCAACCCGTGTCGACGCCGCCCGCGGCCATGGTATAGATGACCATGAAGCCGGCAATGATATAGAGATACCAGCTAAGCAGGTTGATCTTGGGCAACGCCAGGTCTCTGGCCCCAACCATCATGGGAATAACAAAATTCCCGATGGTAGCCGGCACCGACGGCACGAGGAACAGGAAAACCATGATGACGCCGTGCATGGTGAACACCTTGTTGTAGGTGTCGGCGGCCATCAGTGAAGTCTGAGGCGTGAGCAGCTCAAGCCGGATGAGCCCGGCCAGCGAGCCCCCGACAAAGAAGAAGAAGCTGATCGAAATCAGGTAGAGCGTGGCGATCCGCTTGTGATCGCCGGTGAGCAGCCAGCTCAGCAAACCGTTCTCCTTGGTCAGGAAATTCATCTTGGGAATCCTGGCCGTGGACTGATCGGGAAGACTAACGATGGTGGCAGCACTCATGGCTTGACCTCCTTCTCGGCCGCGGGCGCCTTGGCCCCGGCCACTGGCTTGCCGCCCGCACTCTCGGGAACCAGGTCGGTGGTGTTAAGAGTCTGCTGAACGCGGTAGTCGGAATCGAGATTCTTGATGTATTCGACCAGTGCGATCACGCCTTCTTCGCTCACCTGGCCCTGGTAGGTGGGCATGATGGGCGCATAGCCCTGCGTGATGTGCTGCGATGGATTCAGAATCGCCTGGCGCAGATAGGCTTCGTCGGCCGTGATCGTCTCCCCGGTCGAAAGCGTGAGTCTGGAATTGTAAACATTGGCCAGGCTGGGTCCGCGGGCGTCTGGCCTGGTGTTGTGACACGCGTTGCAGCTCAGGCTCGCAAACAGACGCTCGCCATCCTGAGCCAGCGAGTCGCCGCTGGTTGAGCTGTCCAGCCACTTCCTGAAGTCGTCCGGGTTCATCACCACCACGTCGCCGATCATCTGCGAGTGGTTGGTGCCGCAATATTGAGTGCAAAAGAGGTGATAGGTGCCGGGCGTCGTGGCCTCAAACCAGACCGTCGTGTACCGGCCCGGAATCGCCTCCCGCTTTACCCGGAACGCGGGGATGGAGAAGCTGTGGAACACATCCTGCGAAATGATCGTTAACTGGACGGGCCGGCCCGTGGGCACGTGCAGCGCATTGATCTCGTGCTGCCCGCCCGGATGCTCGACCTTCCACATCCACTGCTTGCCCACCACATAAATGTTCATGGCGTTGGCCGGCGGGGTGTAGATGCGGAAGTACAGCAGTGCACCCCAGACAAACATGATCAGGAACAAGCCAAGGGGAATGATGGTCCAGGTAGCCTCGAGAATCGTGGAGCCTTCGATCTGCACCGCATGTGGATGGCGCGTCTTGCTGTAAAGGATCGAGAAACCGACAATCAGCAGAACCACCAGCGTCAGCCCCACCAGGCTCACCAGGACCATGAAAAAGTAGAGCGCATCCATCTGAGGCGCAATCTTCGATGCTTCGGGCGGAAAGAGCGCGAAGTGCGTCAACCATTTTTGGAGAAACTGCCACAATACTGGGCTGATGTGGTCCATTCCGTTATCCGTTCACTTTCCTTGCCGTCCCCAAAGTCCCTGGTCCCGCCCCGTGATCGTGCTTGTAATCGCGGCGAAACATCACCAGCATGAATCCCCCCAATATCACAACTGTCAGGAACCCTCCTAATTGGATCACTCGCGCGATTATCAGATCGTGCGTGTTGGTCGTGGGATCGTAGTGATAGCAGTAAGTAAGAATGTTGTCCACCGGCGAACCGATGCGATTCGATGAAGCTTCATCGAGACCCAGCAGAAGATCCTTGGGCGAATACTCGACGCCCATGTAGTACTGGGCCAGCTTTCCTTCCGGGGTCACGATCTGGATCGAGCTGGCGTGCGCGAACTGCGCCAGGCTGCTGCCGGGAACTGTGAGCTTGACGTAGCGGAAACCGACCGCCTCGGTCAGCGCATCGATATTCGGCTGCGTGCCGGTCAGAAAATGCCATCCGTTCGCCGTTTCCGGCCGCCCGTAGCGCTTCACGTACTCGCGTTTCTTTGCCGCCGCCAGGTCCGTCCCCTCGCTGGGATCGATGCTGACCACAACGATGTTGAAATCCTTGCCCGGGACGTACCGCACCATCTCCAGGGCGCTGGTCAGGCCGTCAAGTTCCTCAGAGCAGAGCATCGGGCAGCGGTAGTAGACCAGCGCCAGAATCGCCGGGCGCTTCCCGAAATAGCTTGCCAGCGTGACCTGCCTGCCTTGATCGTCTGTAAAGACCAGATTGAGCGGCAATTGCGTGTTGAGATGCTGATCAATGCCGATGCCGCTGAGAATCGGTGGCAGCTTGTCGTTGACCGGGCCCGTTTCTTTGTCGCCGTAACTGGAGACTTGCGCAACCAGGAGCGGAGCGCCGAGCGAAAGCGCAATGGCAACTCCAGCGGCCACCGCCGTGCCCCGCCAATGACTCCGGATTGTGCTTCTCGATGGCACCGCTATTTCTCTCCCTGCCGCTGCTTGAACGCTTCCTGGTCCGCTTGTTCCTGCTCATAGCTCGTGCGCGCAAATCCGCTGGTCAGCGGCACGGTCACGGTGGGCCTGGTGTCGCCGGTCATCGGCGCCTGAGGATTCACCGCCGGCGCAGTCGGCAACCCCCGTTGCGCGATCAACTGCATGGCCTGCTCGATGGGAATTCTCACCGTCCCTTTGCTCTGATCGATCCAACTATAGTTCGAGAGCAGCAGGTCCTCGCGCGCGTGCATGTCCGCCACATCCTGGTCTCCGTCGTCGGTCAGCAATCTCGGCGTCGGAAACGTCTGCGTGATCTCGGCGATCTTGTTCTGCAGTTCGGGGCTGGATGGCATATTGCCCAGTTGCCGCACATCGACCGTTTTGGTCCACTTGCTGTTCGGCCCGTCCTCACGGTTCATCCGGGCGTTGAACCATGCGCCAATTCCATAACAAAGCAGCCCGATCACCCCCACGAAGATGAGCAGCGAGACCAGGAACACTGCGATACCCGTGACGCTGGCGTCGCTGCGCTCGTAGCCTGCCGAGGCGTCGACCTCGTGTTGCTCCGGCTCGTGACCGGGATCGGGATGGCTATGCGTGGGCATGCTCAGGCTCCAGGATCTCCGCTAGATGCGGATCGTTCACCTGCACCAGCGGCCGCGTCTTCAGCCGCGTGCAGAAATAGGCCACCCAGAAGGAAAACAAAGCAACGGGCACCGCAATGTACTCCAGGATTCCCCAGCTGAAGTGCAGATTGCGCGCTGCGTCCTTGAAGTTCGGCTCGATAAGCCAGAACATGTCGAACGCGCGGGCAAACACCATCCACTGGCACACCCGTACCAGCCGCTTCTTGTTTCGCTTCAAGTCGCGCGATAGCAGCATGGAGAACGGAATCAACCAGTGGAAGATGAAGTCGAGGGTGATGATCACGCCCCAGCCGCCGCGAATGCGGTCGAGATACCAGTTGATCTCGTCGGGCAGGTTACCTGACCAGATGATCAGAAACTGCCCGAAGGCCAGATAAATATTGAGCATGACGAATGCGAAGGTGAGCTTGCCGAGATCGTGCTGTTCGGTCTGTCGCAGGATCGTCTTGAATGGCTCGGCCTTCGATAGCGAGACGGCAACGATGATTCCGAACGCCAGCACCGCGTAGCCCTGGCCCACCAGGAACAGCAGGCCGTAGACCGTCGAAAACCAGGTCGGGTCCATCGACATCACCCAGTAGATCGCGCAGGCCGTCATCGTGATCGCATAGATCACAATTCCCGGCCCGCTGATGTTCTCGAACTTCTTGATCCAGTAAGGCGTCGTCTCCGGCCCTTGCATATCGCGTCTCAATCCCAGTGTGTTCAACCGCCACGCGTAGAAACCCCAAATCGCGAAACACAGCAAACCAACCCACCAGAACGCGAATGGGTTCAGCATGGGCCGCTTGAAATCCACGCAGTGTTTTTGAAATTCGCTGATCAGCCCCTTGCTCACGGCCATCGCCGTGTCGGCGTCGCTCGCGTAATTCGCCCACAGGTAAAGCTTCTTCATGAACACCGCGATCACGAGCCAGTAAACAAGAATCAGCGGCAGCGTGCGGCTCATGGCTTCAAAGGGACGCCGCAACAGCAAGCCCCACTTGCCTCCCGAGCAATACTGCACCATCAACATGGCGAGACCGCCAATGCACAGACCCCACGTCACCATCGTGCCCAGCGTCCAGGCGCGCAGCAGGTGATCCCATCCCAGGCCATCCTGTGCCTGCCCAAGAAGCGCCAGAATGAACGCGATCACCGAGAAGATCGCGCCCAAAATCAGCGCGCGCTTCTTCCACCCGTCCACAAACGCGGGCGCGCTCAGGTCCGTCCCGAGTTGCTTGGCGTGCGAACTTGATTCGTGTGCCATTCCTTTGCGTCCTTACTTCTGCGCCGCCGGTGCGGGTTTGCTGGGTGCAATCAAAATCTTCGGATCGGCGGGATAGGCCGGAGCCATGCCCGGCGTTCCCTCGCTCGCAATCGGCTTCTGCGCCTCGATCGCTGTCGACGGCATGGGCCACGGTTCGGCAAACGCCTCAGGCAAGCCCCTGTCCCGAGCAATTTCCTTCAGATCCCTGACCTGCTCGCCGGCAGGCACATCCTTCAAGGTCGCCGCCTGGCTCAGTTGCAGGGCCCGGATGTATGCCGCCACCGCCCAGCGGTCTTCCGGCGGCAGTTGTGCCGAGTAGTCCGGCATGGCGCCGTATCCGTGGGTCATCACGTAAAAATAGTGCGAGAGCGGCTGCGACACGCGTACCTGGTCGTGCAGATTGGCGGCCGGCTTGAAGCCCCGCTGCACGATCTCGCCCAGCCCGTTGCCCACCCGCGAGTGGCACGGCGTGCAGTAAATATTGAACCGCTCCTGCCCGCGCTCCAGCACTTCCAGGGTCACGGGGATCTCGGAAGGCATCGCGTCCAGTTCCTGCTTGTAGCCGTTCGGCCCCTGCACCACCCCGGTGTAAAAGTAGCTGTCCTCGCGCAGCTGGCCGCGCG
>JASHSG010000117.1 GCA_030040935.1 Acidobacteriaceae bacterium
CGTTCCCTATTTGCAATGCTCCGAAAAGAACTCAGTGACGAGTATCTTGCAGAAGTCGGGAATCACCTCACAGAGCTGAAGTTTCGCAAGGGAATCCTTCTGAGCGCGGAGTTGGACAACCATAACGAGGGAATCAATTATATGTTGCGCAAGCCAGCCAAGGAAGAACCCGGTTGGTTCAAGAGAGTGTTTGAAAAACAGCCATCTGCGTATACGTTCTACATCGCGGAGGGCGACCAGGCTGGCGCACAAGCTATTGCCGACATGCGCCGCCGCGGAATAAGCCGAACGGCTGTCGCGATTGCTCAAGCCGGCGATCATGTACTCAGCTTTTTCAGGATGCTGCGCACTGAACTGGCTTTCTATGTGGGTTGCCTGAACCTGCATGCCAGCCTTTCGGCTCAGAACGCAAAGATCTGTATTCCCTTGCCGGGCTCTTCATGGAGACATGACCTTCAGTGCCGCGGGCTTTATGATGTCTGCCTCGCTCTTCAGCTGAAGGGCAATGTTGTCGGAAATGAGGTGGACGCTCGTGCAAAAGACCTAGTTGTCATAACTGGAGCAAATCAGGGAGGGAAATCAACCTTTCTTCGAAGCATTGGTCTCGCTCAACTGATGATGCAGACAGGGATGTTTGTTGGAGCGGAAGTCTTCGAGGCAGACCTCTGTCCATCACTCTTCACCCATTACAAACGGGACGAGGATGCTTCCATGAGATATGGGAAGCTCGACGAAGAGCTTGCACGACTGAGTGATATTGCGGATCGAATCGTCCCCAACTCAATTCTGTTATGCAACGAGTCGTTCGCTGCAACAAACGAGAGAGAGGGTTCGGAAATCGCAAGGCAGATTGTATCTGCACTGGTCGAAAAGGGCATAAGGATCTTCTATGTTACGCATCTGTACATCTTTGCGCACCTGCTCTGGGAAAGGGCTGAGGAACGCACGCTTTTCTTGAGAGCCGACAGGTCTCTCGACGCAAGCCGGACCTTCAAGATGACGGAGGGTGAACCGCTTGAGACAAGCTACGGGGAAGACCTCTTTCATCAAGTCTTTGCGGCATCCACTGTCAAGTGCCGAGCAGAAGCCAAGCAGACGGTCTATTCCACCAATGAATCGCGCAATACGCACGATTAAGGACTGTGATGAGCTCGGGCCCTTTAGGTTGGATCCAACTGCAGAAGGAAAACGCGGAAGTTTATATGGATTGACAGAGCACGACTGAAGTGATTACGCTTTGACCAATGCATCAGGAGTGATTCGGCGAAGAGCCGTATCCGGCAACCGGGTTCTGGAGACGTTACGGTGCCTGAGCGAAAGCTCGATGCGCGGAATGGATTTTCCGAAGCAAGTCTCCGCTGGGCGAATAGCCTTACGCCGCAGTTTGCGCTCCTGATCCAATACTTGCCGATAAGGAGCACACAACATGACGAGCGTTGTCACCCAGACCAATCCTGAACTCTCCATCGCACCGGATAGAGCAGCAGACTTTGTTTTCTCTTCGGAATCTGTTTCAGAGGGCCATCCAGACAAAGTTTGTGATTTCGTTGCCGATTCCATCCTCGACGCATATCTGAGTGGAGATCCTCACGCGCGGGTAGCGTGCGAGGTACTTTGCAAAAGCGACACGGTCGTTCTCGGCGGCGAAATTACTTCTACAGCGAACGTGGATCGCGATGCGGTCGTCCGAGAGGCGATCCGTCAAATCGGTTATACGGAGAAGGACTCAGGATTTAGCCCCCAAAATGTGCGGGTTCTGCAACTCATCACGACCCAGTCGCCTGATATTGCATTAGGAGTAGACACAACTTCAAATACACATAAGGAACAAGGCGCGGGGGATCAGGGAATTATGTTCGGATTTGCCTGCAAGGAGACTCCGGAATTGATGCCGTTGCCAATCTCTTTGGCGCATCAATTGACGAGCAAGCTCACTCAAGACCGGAAGAATGGAAAGGCCCGGTGGATTCGCCCGGACTCAAAATCACAGGTTTCTGTTCTCTATAGAGGAAACGCGCCCGTTTCTGTGACGGACGTCCTCGTTTCGACACAGCACGCACCCGATGTCAGCCTGGAAGAGATTGCTAGATACGTCCGGGACGATCTCGCCCCGCGTGCCTTGGGAAAGTGGTTCAACAGCAAAATCCGGTTCCATGTTAATCCCACGGGAAGCTTCGTCCTCGGGGGGCCAGCGGCCGACTGCGGCGTGACTGGCCGGAAGATCATAGCCGATACCTACGGAGGCGCGGCTCATCACGGAGGCGGCGCATTCAGCGGCAAGGATCCCTCGAAAGTGGACCGCAGCGCCGCGTACTTCTGCCGGTTCGTCGCCCGTCAAGTGGTCACGCACGAACTTGCGACAAAAGCGGAGATCCAGGTTGCATACGCGATCGGTGTCGCACGACCCATTTCGATCAAAGTCGACACTTTCGGAACGGGCGATGAAAGAGCATCTCTTGAATTTGTAAGAGAATTCGACTTCCGGCCTTCAGCCATCATTGAACGGCTGTCTCTGCTGCAACCGATCTATCGACGAACCACAAACTACGGCCATTTTGGGAAATCTGACCTGCCTTGGGAATCTTAGAACCCACTCCGGGGGGAGCTGCCGCACTTTCTCTGCGCTTCTCCTTCCCGTAGCGTCGGAGAAAACGGAAACCATTTGATGCCGCGCCCTAGGATTCGATCACGTGCCCTTCATCAAAGCCGCTATGAAGCTTATGCCTGCAACCACGGGATGACGACGTATCAAATGCGAATGCATGACAGGCAATGCTTTCCGGACACGATGCTCACTCCTTACCTCCTGTGGCTTAACTCAAGAAGGCTCGAGTGGAGCCAACTGCATTCTAAGCAACGGCCCAAGTTGGGGACGGAACCACTCGAATTCGATCGGTGGCTCATGCAGTTAGAACCAACCTGTAACGCACTCACCTGCGAGTGCCACCTGGGCTCTGCTCGTTTACCCGATGGTCGCTGAGCCGCTTGCTAAAGATTTTCGGACTCGACTCGGAAAATGCGCCGGTATAAATCTTCCCCGTAGCTCGTCGGTTCGGGCGCGCCTTCCAGGAGACGGAAGGTGCGCGTACCATCGTCGAGCCGCTCAGCGCGAAGGAAGAGAGCGCCATCCTGCTTCTGGCGGTAGAAGCCATCCGCCAGATCGAACAAGTGAGTGACATAGAAAATCTTCACGTTCATCTCAAGCAGGGCGTGAACGATCTGTCGCGCAATCTCCGAACCTTCGCGTTCGTTGGTCGAAGCGAACGACTCATTTAAAAGAAGTACGCAGCGAGGTGTGATTCTCTCAATGATCGTGCTCATCCTGCTTAATTCCTCGTCCAACTTGCCGCTTTTCATGCTCGCGTCTTCTTCTCGCTTGAAGTGCGTGAACACGCCTCGGCAAATGTTCGCTCGGAATTCCTGAGCCGGCACGAACATTCCGCACTGCATCATCAGTTGAGCAAGGCCAACGCTTCGAAGAAAGGTTGACTTGCCGCCGCGGTTGGCCCCTGTAATCACAACCAACGCCTTGTCCGTGCCTGCGATATCTGTGCCAACGACGAGCTCCCTCATACTGAGGCTGAGGCTGATATCGTAGAGCCCACGGCCTTCGAGCACATCGTTTTCTTCCGGCAGGGGCGAGGGCATGCAGAAGGCAACCCCTGGCTTCGCGGTGGCATGCTCACGCAAGTTGAGACAGCCAACATAAAACCCGAGTTCCAACTGAAGAGCCTTGAAAAAACTCAAAATGTGATCGCTCGATTGCGCCAAGGCGACTGCGACATGTGCGATTCCCTCAGTCCTGAGATCTTCCAGCGCACTGAAGCCGCTCTCATCACGGGGATCTACCTCAAATGTCAATCCCGTGTCATTCTTATGCGCGATTTGATCGATCCACTCCTGGACATGGCCGATCCAGCTGGGCTTTTTCAGGTCTAGCCTGTGAAGCGTGTAATTGGCTCCTCGAAAATCAGTCCCCAGATCGGCACTCATCAAAATGCCACCGCTAAACTCTAGCCGCTCCAGATGGTTTTTCATCGCATGCAAATAGGCATCATCGAGCTCACGAACGATCATGGCGAAAAATCGTTTGAACCCTTCGGAACGAAACTTCACGCCGTGCTCATCAGCGAGTTTGCGTAATCGCTCAAGCGATTCTAGATGAAGCCCAAGCGCCTCCACCGATCGGTACAGAAGAGAATCGGGCGAGGACGTTGAAAACCAACCCCAGATCCTTCGCTCTCGTTCAATGGCGTCCACCGACAAACCGTAGATCTCTCTTACGATCTCCGAAAATTCTATGCAATCATTGAGAATTTCCTGCCGGTAGAGAATGGACCCCCTATCTTTTAGGCTGCCAAGAACAGCGCTTTTTGTTACTTCGAGCAGGAAATTATCGCCAACCGCCATACTGCGGAACAATGTTTCCAGATCCAGGTCCTGGACGAGTTCCTGGGCGTTTGCCGGCGAATCCTCCCCCAGAGCGAAGTCGCGATCACGAAACATAAGGAGGACTTTCATGGCCGCCTCATTTCACCCTGCTTGGCGTCGAGGCGCGCTTTCACTGCGTGGTATGTGAGTTGGTACTTCTCGGCGATTGCAATCGCGTAGGCGAGGCCATCGGCCGGTTTCCGGACCACTTTGAATGTTCTTTCCTGAGGGTCCTTGGGATCGACCGTACTGACCATGCTGACCGTTGCTTCGTTGAATGACGCGAGTTCATCAAGAAACGTCACGCTAACACATAACAGATTCAGGTCCGCAATCTGCTTCATCACCTCGCGACTCAGGAAAAGGGCGTCATTCAGGGTGGTGGAGAGAAAGCTTTCGTTCATGATGACGATGCTTCTTGCTGTCGCCGTCTCGAGAGTTTCGTTAATCCTGACTAATTCGTCTTCGAGCTTTCCACGGAGGTTCTGAACATTCTCCTCCTTCTCAAAGTGAGTGAAAATATGATCGAACAAGAGCAGCTTTGCCGATTTTCCAGGCACTGGGCAGCCAAGCGCGGCCAAATAGTGAAGCTGTCCAAAGGTCCGTGCAAAGGTGGTCTTGCCGCCTTGATTTGGCCCGGAAACGACAAAGATGCGCTCCGGCCCCCTCAAATAGAAACTGTTCGTTACCACATCTCTCCGCGCGCGAACCAACCGATTGGCAAGCGCGAAGTCGAAGGTCTCGAGGGCTTCAACTTCCTTACTGAGGCTCGAAAGTTCCGGATAACAGAAGGCGAGCCCAGCCTTTCTCACTTGTTCCAACTGTTGAAGCACAGACAGATAGAACTGTATCTCCCTGTCGAACACGGCGATGACTTCGTGGCAATAATTGCGAAATTGACCGCAAAATTCCTCGAGATGAGTGAAGATATCCGAATGAAGCTTGGCGACGAGTTCGAGGATCCTCGCTTCAATGTGATTCATCTCGTTCGATGAGGGCATTCTCAGGCGGAGGCTTCGCAGATCGGCTTGCCGGAACTTCTCAAATGTCTCGAGAACCTCCAAGCTGTAATCGCGGCTACCTTGATCTCGATCGACCGTGACGCGTCCCTGGCGTATGTGAAGTGAGTACCGGACCGTCGCAAGAACGGTTCGGATCTTTTCGGTTTCTTCCTTCAGAAGCTTGAAGTCCTCTGATCCCGAATATTGAACGAGGAAACTGCGAAACTGCTGGAGGCCGCGCGAATTCGGCCCAATGGCGATAAGATTCTGTGTTAGGCTCACGACGGCGCTGCAGTAGGTTTCTGCGGCATCGAGAAAAGCAACCTGTCTCTGGCGCTTGTAATAGCGCTTTTCAGAAAGCGCCAGGTGCGCGCGCATACGCCGCATTTCTTCAGCGAAAGAAAGAACAGGCTGAAGCATGTCGGAATTTTCGAGATCCCGAAATATTTCTTGGCGGTAGTTAACAGCCTCAACGCGAGTTAAAGGCGCGTAAAAGAATGCCTTCAGGTTGTAATCATCCCGGCCGGCTGTGATCGTATCGACGATCTGGTCAAGGTTCAGATCGCGGAAACAATCGGGAATCGGTTGCAACTCAAATTGGACAGATGATTCCCGATCGTCGAACAGGATGCTATAGAAAGGTGCGGAATTGACTTCGTTTCTGTCAGGCTCCGAGTTCGCCCGACTGAAGGTCTTTCCATGGTTTGGATGCTCGACGGGAAGGGGCGGCACAGACAACTCCTCAAGTCCTGCCTCGTAGGAGTCATCTTCCCCTCAAGTGCGGGGCGTATTTTAGAGTGGACTCCAACACCCGCTCTTTTTTCAGTATCACGAGACATCGTTAGAACTGTCAACGGCCACGGAGCCATTTGCCGCATGAGCATTTTGAGCGGCGGCTCGAATTCTCTCTGTTCCAACCATCGGCTTGCCGCGCAGCCCACGAAATGGGCCTCTCGAACACCCTTGGCTTGACAACTAGCGCCTTGCGGTCCAATATGATGGCAGCACATTTCGGGACGGTGATGGAACTCCACCGATAACCGCCTTCACGGCTGATGATTCCTACCTTCAAAGGAGTTGAGCCGTGAAGAAAATCGTGCAAAAATCCACTCAACAATCCCAGCACTTTGGTCCGGGTTTCCTCCCCCAGACTCCCACGCCGTTCACGTCAAGGCAGTTTTCAGAGACTGTTCTTGTAGCAGTCCGCCGCTGCTGAAAAGCCGAGCCAGATTCGGCTCCTTTGCCCTCACAGCTTTCAGCCATTGAAAATGCAAAACTCCAGGGGAGTTCAGATGGTACGGACAATTCTGTACAACCTCGTTCAGCTGCTTTTCGTCCTCGGCTTCGCGCCACTTTATTCAGGCGTGCTCAGCCGTTTCAAAGAGATCGTTCAAAGCAAGCGAGGGCCGAGCATTCTTCAACCTTATCGGGATCTCTGGAAGCTTTTTCACAAGGACGAGGTTGTTTCCTCGGAGACAACTTGGATATTTCGCTTCACCCCGTTCCTGGTGTTTATCGTTCCACTGTTCGTTGCTAGCTTGATACCTGTCCTCACGGACTACCCGCTGGCATTTGCGTTCATGGGCGACATGCTTGCGGGGGGCTTTTTCCTCGGACTGGGCGGCTTTTTTGCGGCACTCGCGGCAGTCGACACTGGAAACCCCTACGGTCCTATGGGAGCGAGCAGGACGCGAATGGTCGGATTCCTCGCAGAACCGGTCTTCATGATCGTGTTCTTCACTGTTTCATTCGTCGCTCAGTCCACAATTCCGTATATCGTTCAACAGAAATGGGTGGCTAGCCCGGCAGCGTTTTTCTCGCCGGCGCACATTCTTTTGCTTATCGCCTTTCTGATGCTCATTTTGGCGGAAGGCGGAAGAATTCCTGTGGACAATCCCACGGGGCATTTTGAACTCGCAATGATCGATGAGTCGAAGGGCCTCGAATTCTCGGGGCGCGGGGCGGCCCTGATGAAATGGGGAGGCCAAATGAAGTTTTTGGTCCTTACCTGCATCTTTCTCAATGTGCTCCTGGCGCCTTGGGGCTTGGCCACGGATGTACAGCCTGGCCATGTGCTCCTCGCGATTCCACTGATCCTGCTCAAGATTCTTCTGTTCACGATCGTTCTTGTCATCATCGAGTCGTCACTTGCGAAGCTGCGCCTGTTTCGCATCAGCGAATTTCTGGGAGCTGCGTTCATCATCTCCGTGGCGGCGATGATCGCGAGCATATTTTCAGCGTCGGCCGCTTAGAAAGGAGTCGGTCTTGGCTAGTGCGCAAACGCAGCTGATCGAAGGGCTCAACGCTTTGGATGCTGGTCTTATTTTGCTGACTGCATTTGGAATGGTCGCGACGCGCCAAGTACAAGGGGTGATGCGTTTCTTCATCGTCCAGTCAATATTTCTTGCGATCTCTGCTTTCTTGATCGGGTTCAACCGAGGCTCCATTCACTTGATCGCACTCGGTGTTATCACCATTGGCGCAAAAGCCATTGCGATCCCCTTGGTTCTCAAGCGAACACTTCCCAATGATCTTTATGAGCGGCGCGAAATTAACCAGGTAATCAACATTCCTTCGTCGCTTTTGTTGGCGCTCTTGCTCGCGATCGCCGCAGAGTTTCTCGTTGGCCCATTGGTGAGTGTTTCGACTGATCCCGTAGTCCACGTCAACCTTCCCATCGGTCTCGCCGGAATTTTAATCGGCGCATATTCCCTCGTCGCCCGCCGCGAGGCGATTCCGCAGCTGGTTGGGATCTTAGCCATGGAAAATGGCGCATTCTTTGCCGGAGTGGCAATCGCGTCTGACCTCCCGCTTATTGCCGAATTCGCAATCGCAATTGATGTGATTTTGATTGCCGTCGTAATTGGTGTTCTCACGCGCGACATTACACGCACTGTAGGGACAACAGAAGCTGCGACCATGAGCGAATTAAAAGAGGAGCCTTACGAATGGCGCTAATGGTCACAGTTTCTCTTCCACTCCTCGCAGCGCTCCTTTGTTGGATTAAACCCTTCCGCGCTTTTGCTTGGGTCCTGACAGTCGTGTGTTTGACCCTGAGCTTTGCGCTCGCGATTTTCACAGCATCACGCGTACTCGCGGATGGCATCGTTATAGGCATTGCGCGTTGGTTTGAGGCTGACGGCTTGAGTGTCCTCGTCATCCTCCTCGTCAGCTTTGTCTGCGGTCTTGCGGCAATCTTTGCCGGAGGATATATGCACCACGGGAGTCAGCAGACAACGCGACTTTGGTGGTTCTATTGCAACTACAATCTGCTCGCCTTTGCCTTGATTATTGTTCCCGCCTTTGCAAGTCCAAATTTGGTTTGGGTCGGGGTGGAGCTCATTACATTATTTGCGATCCTGCTGGTTGGTTTCGAAAATACGCCTACTGCTCTGGAAGCGGCGTGGAAGTACGCAATCCTCACTCTCATGGGTGCTCCGATCTCGCTGCTCGGCTTTTTCGTGCTCTACTGGGCGTACCACATCAGCGGTGGAGGAACCGTAGAGACATGGCGGGGGCTCTATGCAGCGGCTTCAACAATGCCTCCGAATCTCCTCAAATTCTCGTTTTTGCTCGTATTTGTGGGATTTGGAGCCAAAGTCGGTCTTGCTCCAATGCACACCTGGTTACCAGATGCCCATAGCCAAGCTCCCACACCAATCTGTGCAGTACTCTCAGGGATCAAGACAAGCGTACCTTTGTATGCGATTCTGCGACTCCTTTCTGTGATACTGGCTTCTCCTGAGGCGCGAATTGGAAACTGGATGGTGGTTATTGGGCTCTTCTCCGTCGGAATTGCCGCGTTCCTTCTTTTCCAAGTCCGCGATTACAAGCGCATGTTTGCCTATTCCACCGTAGAACATATGGGAATCATCCTCACTGCGGCCGGGTTCGCAACGAGAGGTGGCGAATCGGGCGCTGTCGCCCAGTTGATGAATCACTCGATCACCAAATCCCTCTGCTTCTACACTGCTGGCGCCGTCCTAGTCGTTCTCGGGACGCGGCAAATTCGGGAAGTGCGCGGACTGTTCAGGCTCTCACCGTTCGCAGGCGGTGCGCTATTGCTGTGTTCACTAGCCATTGCTGGCGCGCCGCCTTTCCCGATTTTCTTAAGCGAGTTCTCGATTTTGTCCGCGGGTCTCAGATCAGGGCACAACGCTGCTGTCATCGTCCTAGCCATCCTTATTGTCCTAGCGTTTATTGCGATCTTTCTGCAGATAAACCGTATGTTGTTCGGAAACCCTGAACCCGCATCGACGCGGGTGCCCCTGCCTGCGAGTGTCAAAACCGCCATTCTCATCGCCGCAGCACCGGTCGTGGTGCTCGGGGTTTACATTCCAGGTCCGGTTCACTCGTTGATGACGCTCGCCGCGCAGCAATTGGGAGGGCATTGAGATGGCAGCCTTTTCATCACCAATTGCGGGAGACAGCGCCGCCGCTCTGGTTGATTTGACTGCCGCGCTTGATGAACGCTTTGGAACCGAAGTTGCCAAGAGCCCGGCCGGTGGTGGCTTTGTTCTCGCACTCTCTCTTCTTAGAGCGAATCTACTACCTGCACTCTGCAAGTTCATGTTCTGGGAGAATGGATGCATATTCGGCGGAATCACCGCAGAGGAGCGAGCCACTCGTTGGGAAATGCA